>NZ_JAUBTV010000034.1:0-60464 GCF_036705145.1 Microcoleus sp. B5-D4
ACCCGTTCATCGTAACGATGGTTATAACTACTCGTTTGCATGAGATTGTCATAAAATGTCTAAAAAAGCAGTAAGAGATTTTCGATATGAAACTGCAAGCAAATTTAGTCGTTTTGAGTGCTTGCAATACTGGAGAAGGCAGAATTACCGGGGATGGCGTGATTGGCTTGTCGCGCGCTTTGATTTCAGCAGGAGTGCCGAGTGTAATTGTTTCTTTATGGGCGGTTCCCGATGCGCCGACATCGGAATTGATGCAGTCGTTTTACCAAAACTTGCAAAATAATCCCGACAAAGCACAGGCATTGCGGCAAGCGATGTTAACCACGATGAAAACTCATCCCCAGCCGCGAAATTGGGCGGCATTTACTCTTATTGGGGAATCAGAGTAAGTTTTTATCAATAGCGAATCAGCTCAATGTTTTTCTACTAAATTTTAATCGCAATCGTTTGTTTTTACAGCACTTTTGCAGGTTTATCTGAAGCTGTCATCTGCCCAGTCCTCCCGCCCACCCGGTAGTCCTTAGCGGGAATGAATTCCACGGGGCTTATAGCGAAAGTCCTCGCTATGAGGACTAATACCAAATCTAACTTAAATACCCTCTTTATTTCTTAGTCTGCGGAGGCAGACTTCGTGTGTGTAGTAGCGGTTTCAACCGCCGAATCATCAAGGGGGTGGAAAACCCGGACTTTTCTTCTGGGTCCTCATAGCGAGGACTTTCGCTTTGAGGCAGGGGTTAAAACCCCTGCCGGACTATCGGTTTAACTTTTTCTAGGGCTGGAGATTCTTCGTTTCACTCAGAAGGACAGAACTACGTCCCAATGCGTAAGTCCTGATATTCACATACGTTGCACTTTCCCGCAATCAAGTTTGCACCTGATACTTCATCAACTCTGTGGGTAGAACGAATGATTTTTTGATCTGAGCTGCTTAAGATTTAAGTAAAGAATGAATCTAATTAGAACAGAGTTTGAACCTACAATTCCTAACTTGGCACCATTAACTAACAAGAGAGTCGAACATTATGACAAGATCTGCTGGTCAAAATCACAAAATTCTGCTTGTAGAAGATGACGCCCCCGTCCGCACTCTCGTCTACCGCTTTTTGAACCAGACATATCAAGTACAAGTTGCGGCAGACGGCAAAACAGCTCTCGAAATTTTTGAGGAATTCAACCCAGTTCTGGTGATCTTGGATTGGAATTTACCTGACACAACTGGGTATAAACTCTGCCAAGAAATGCAGAGTCAAACTAATGTTTTAGTCGCGATTCTGAGCAGCCGCACCGGCCAAGAAGATCGGATTAAAATCATGAAAGCAGGTGCCGATGATTTTATTTGCAAACCGTTTACTCTTGAAGAATTGGCAGTGAGAGTAGAAGTCTTGTTGAGGCGGGCGAGATCCGTTAGTCCGCGCCGCCTTGTCTTCGGTCAACTAGCGATCGATTTAGTGAGTAGGGAGGTGAGATTGCAGGAGAAAACTTTGACTCTAACAGCCTTAGAATTTAAGCTATTAAATTTTTTGGCAACTCATGCGGGTGAATCTTGGAGCCGCCAACAGCTAATCGAAAAAGTTTGGGGCTGGAAATCTAATTATG
Source organism: Microcoleus sp. B5-D4 (assembly GCF_036705145.1). Classification (NCBI taxonomy): domain Bacteria; kingdom Bacillati; phylum Cyanobacteriota; class Cyanophyceae; order Oscillatoriales; family Microcoleaceae; genus Microcoleus; species Microcoleus sp. B5-D4. Next base: position 1,597 of record NZ_JAUBTV010000034.1, read on the forward strand.
CAGCAGAAGAACGAGTGGTGGACGTGCATATCGGCCACATTCGCAGGAAAATGGCTAAAGTCGATGGGGCTGTTCCGAATTTTATTAAAACTATTCGGGGATACGGTTACACTTTCGCTCCGAGCGCTCGGAGTAACAAGGTAGTTTGTAATTGAAACAGTCCTGCCTTAAGAAGGAGGACTTTGAACCATCTTCCCCTCTTTATTAAGGGGGCAAGGGGAGATATAAGGGCTAATTAAAAGACAGTTACTCGCTTTCTTGAACTTTGAAATATTCGCAATAGAGTCAAAAATTATGACGATATCTACCGCTCGAACTTCCAAAATTCTGGTTGTAGAGGATGACGCCCCCGTCTACAATCTTGTCTTCGGTGAACTAGCGATCGATTTAATGAGTAGAGAGGTGAGATTGAAAGAGAAAACTTTAGCTCTCACACCTTTAGAATTTCAGCTATTGCATTTTTTAGCCATTCATTCGGGTAAAGCCTGGAGTCGCCAACAGCTAATCGAAAAAGTTTGGGGATGGAAATGCAATGACGCACGAGACGAGCAAGTGGTGGACGTGTATATCCGTCTGATTCGCAGGAAAATGGCTAAAGTCGATGCCGCAGTGCCGAATTTCATTAAAACTACTCAAGGATACGGTTACATTTTCAATCCGATCGCTCGGAATCACACGGTAGTTTCTAATTGAAGAATCATCATTATGAGATCATGTAAATTGAACACCGCTATAGTCTGGTCAATTTACCTACTGTATTTTTATGCCGACCGATGAAAGCAAAGCCACGATCGCGACAAGCAGATTACAGAGTACGATCGGGATACTAACCCTTACCGCGAAACTGGCGGCTGCAAAACTTTAGCATCCTTTGCTATTTCCGCTGACTCCAAAACCTCCTCTAAAACCGGAGAAGGAATCGGCACTTCTTCAACTACCTGATGCTTTTCCAAAGTCAAGCGAGACTGCGACGAACCAGACAATCTTTTCAACAATTTCGGTGTCGGATCGTACAGCAAATAAATAATTCGATCGCCTGCTTGCCAAATCTGGGTTGCCGACACTACTTGCAAATACCCCTGCCTTTCCAGCAGCAGCGGCACCAACTCCCCGGCTTGAACCAAAGCTTGCAAGTGAGCAATCTGAAACTGCAATCCCTCACTTTTTAACTCAGTTTCCCCCAATTTTACTTCGCCGTCGCTCAAATATTCGTTCCAATCCTTCAGCGACAAATCGGAGACAAAAGCTTGATTGATTTTAGCCTGATTTGCAGGCGTATTTGTTTGCGGATCTTTGGGGAATATTGCCAAAACTCTCGGCGGTGCAAACTCTTCGGCTGCTCGCTGAGCTAACACTAAGTTTACCTCGCCATTGTTAGTCATTGCCAAAAAAGTTCCCATCGATTCCAGTCCGGCTTCTTCTAACACGCTGTGGTCGAGAGCACTGCTCAAAAACACCCGCAAACCCTCTCGTTCTGCTTGTTCGCAAGCTTCGGGATTTGTGTCGATAATTGCCACCGATTCTCCGCGTTCTTGAAACAAGCGAGCAATTAATCTGCTCAAAGGATTTGACCCTACAATTGCTGCACCAGTTGCCGATTTTGAGGTGATGCCCAACAGTTGAGCGATCCGGCCGGCGGTTAGTCCCTGGACGAAAACTGTCATAATAATTGTTAGGAAAACTAAGGCTTTAATCGAGTCGCCACCGTTGATTCCCCGCTGGGTGAGCAAAATTGCAAATAAAGATGCGATCGACGCTGAGACAATTCCCCTCGGCGCTACCCAACAAACAAATAATTTCTGTCGCCAATTTAGTCCGCTGTTCCAAGTACACAACCAAACATTGATCGGCCGCACTACCCACATTAAAGCTAAAACTGTAAACAAACTTCCCCAACCGAGGGCGACCACACTAGCGAGGGATAAATCGGCCGCCAGCAGCACGAACAGCATGGAAATAGCCAGGACTGTGAGTTGCCCTTTAAACCTCCTCAGCAGCCTTTCTTCGGGCACAGCAGCGGCTCTGAGGACGATGCCGGAGAGGACTGTTGCCATCAGTCCCGATTCGCTGCGGATTTCTTCTGCTAAGCCGAAAAATCCCCACAAACCGGCTAAAACTACTAAGTTTTTGAGGTCTTCTGAGAGAAATTGCGATCGCTTGAGAATGAATCCCAGCAGCCAACCTCCCGTAACTCCGATGACTGCGCCAACTAATAGTCGCACGATTAAATCTCGGAACAAAACCAGCAAATCAGCATTGCCGTTCAAAATAATATTCAGCACCAATACTGCCAGAATTGCCCCGACAGGATCGATTAAAACGCCTTCTGCTTCTAGCAAGGCGGCAACTTGTTTGTCAACGGATACTTGTTTGAGCAAAGGGCCGATTACTGTCGGGCCTGTGACGACTACTAGAGAAGCATACAGAAATGCGATCGGCCAGGGAAATTCTCCCAACCAGTGTGCGGCCATTCCGCCGCCTATGAGCGTAATTAAAGTGCCTACCGTAACTAAATTGCGGATGCTGCCGGAAAGTTTGCCTAAATCTCGCAATTCCAAATTCAAGCCGCCTTCAAAGAGAATTAAAGCTACGCAAAGGGATACCATAACTTCCAAACCGCTGCCCAGCAGATTCGGGTGCAGCACTCCCAAGCAGTCTGGGCCGGCTAAAATGCCAAACAACAGCAAAAAGACGATCGCCGGAACTTTCAGATAAGCGGCCAGAACTTGAGCGCTGATGCCACAGATGACGGTCATGACCATCAACAGGGTGATGTTAAAGGAGATTTCCATAGATATAATTGTTACAGGCTGCCCGCTTAGTTTTAAATGTGCGATCGCGGGTAATTTGAGTGCAGGCGCTATTTTCGGCGCAGCTTACAAACTCGGCACGGCCCTGGATTTTTCCCAATAAGATTAAAAAACCTTGATAGTCGCTATAACTTTATCAGATAATTCTCTTGGCGTCAAAGATGGCAGCTAGCTGTAGCTAAGCCAGAAATTGTCTGTTATTTTCCAGAGTCCGATGGGGATGCGGGCACAGAGGGAGAGGATTTGACGAATTTTGATGGGGAGTCAATCGATTTTAGATTTTAGATTTTAGATTTTAGATTTTAGAATTGAAGTATTGACCCCACGGATAAATTCGGGGGGCAAGTTTCATCGGATAAGCTGTTGCGGCATTTAAATGGTATGTCAAAAATTTTTAAAGTCTTGTGGGGTGGGCGTCCCGCCCGCCCTCAATCTACAATTTAAATGCGCGACAGCTTACAGGTTTTTTATTTCACCGGTCCTGAGTCTGCTTTCGGAATGAATCCGGGGGCTTGTATCCTAGATGCTTGATTGTCAATCTCCAATCAAAAAGCTCACATCTCAAATCGATCGCCGCCAGACTCATCTTTAGAGTAGTTTCCATCTAAAAAACTCTAAAATCCCAAGATTCATCTGTAGAGTCAATCTAAAATCTAAAATCTAATCGATCGCCCTCAGACTCATCTTTAGAGTAGAGTTCCCATCTAATATTATGTCCGGTCGATTACCCCTAATAAGGTAGGGGCGGGTTCACCAACAATACCGGCCAATAATTGACCATCTCAAAAACCCGCCCTTTTAATCGCGGTCACTCGATCGGACATGATATAAAATCTAAAATCGCAAGATTCATCTGTAGAGTCAATCTAAAATTTCAAATCTATAATCGAGTGGCATTCTGCCACCTGCGAAAAAACTCCGATAGAATGGTCGGCGAAATTCGCCCTTCCAGCCAATCTAAAGCCTGGTTTTGGTTTGGTGCTGCCCGATAAAATTTGCACGCATCTATCAGCCGAATCGGAGAATTAGTGACTATAGATTGAGAGCGCCATTTTTGTGCAAACTCGTTAATAATAGCCGGAGAAATTTGTTTTTGCAGCCAATCTAAAGCTTGGTCTTGTTGTGCTAAACCGCGATAAAATTTGCCCACATCTATCAATCGCAAATTACTGTCTTGAGGTAAGGTAGTTGCCCGCCATTTTTGAGCAAAGTCCGCTAAAACAGAGGTAGGAACCTGACTTTGCAGCCAAATTAAGGCAGTATCTTGGGTAGCCTTAGCTTGATAAGACGAAAATATCTGAGTCAGCCGCACGTCTGATATGGGAGTGGGAGTCGGAGTGGGAGTCGGCTGCGGAGTGGGTGTCGGCGCTGGAGGGGGGACAACTACTTTGGGAGATTTTCGCATCAAAGCGGCCCAGGTTTTGAGGCTGGCAATGCCGTCTGGATTCAGACCTTGAGATTTCTGAAACGAGATGAGCGCCGCTGTGGTGTTGGCTCCAAATTTACCGTCCATCGCGCCTTGATAGAAACCTTTAATTCTTAATTCCCTCTGGATGTCTGCAACTTTATAACTTACGGCGCCTTCTCGGACGCTTTCATAAATATTGGTGTCTACATTGCCCGATACGCCGGAGACGCTGCCGCTGTCGCTGTACTGCCAAAAAGTCCAAGTTTTCCAGCCGCCGGGAACCCAAGGTTCCTCAGCAGTGGTATAGTGAGCAATCCACAGCGGGTAATCGGCAAACCGTTTTGTCCCCAAGTTGTCCCAGAAAGCGGGGTAAGTGTAGATAATCGGCCGCATCAAGGTGGCTTTTTCGACTGCTTCTAACCAAATTGCGGCTCGATCGCACAATTGATCCACACTCAAACCGCCTGTAGTTTCGATATCCAAGACTGCGGGCAAATCCCCCGCTTCGAGTTTTACAGTTTTCAAGAACAAATCTATTTGTCCTTGAATGCTGCTTGCAGGTCGAAAAAAGTGGTAAGCACCGCGTTGAATCCCCGCCGCTTTCATCGCCGCCCAATTGCGAGCGAAAGTTTGGGCAACGAAGGTTGCACCTTCGGTCGATTTGACAAAACTGAAGGTAATACCATCCCTGGCAACTGCTTGCCAATTGACATTGGGCTGGTAGTCGGAAACATCTATACCGCGAATACTCATATTACAAAGAGTTGAGAAAAGCTGGTTTGCTCTGAAGCAGCGACTCGATTAAGGGTACATTAATTTGTAATGCTAAGTCGCTAATTGTTTTTTTTGGAGGGGAGATGGTGCACATGAACTTCGATCGAATAGAGCCCGGCCCTGGTCAAGAGTCTGTTTGGGATTACCCGCGTCCCCCTCGGCTTGAGGAATCGACCAAACACGTACAGATAATTTTTAATGGAGTGACGATCGCCGACACGCGCCGTCCTCAGCGGGTATTGGAGACCAGTCACCCTCCTGCCTACTATATCTGCCCCGATGACATCAAAATGGAATATTTGCACAAAACTTTACGGGGTTCTTGGTGCGAGTGGAAGGGACAAGCCGGTTATTACACTGTGACCGTAGAGTCGAAAGAAGTAGTCAATGCTGCTTGGTTTTATCCCAATCCTAATCAGGTTTTTGCAGCTATTAAAGATTATGTGGCTTTTTATCCGAGCAAGATGGATGCCTGTTATGTGGACGGGGAATTAGTGCAATCTCAACCAGGGGATTTTTACGGCGGCTGGATTACCAAAGATATTGTCGGCCCGTTTAAGGGAGGGCCAGGAACTTGGGGGTGGTGAGGGAGTTTTGAGTTTTGAGTTGAGGACAGGGGCAGACACCGAGTTTTTTTACCCAAAACCTCGTTACAGCCTCGACCCCGGTTTAAAAACCTGGTTTTTTGAGTTTTTGTGCCCCGTGAATGAGTTGAGGACTCGTGCAGAAACTGGTTTGTTTTACGGCGCAAAAAACCAAGAGTCAAAAATTGAGTAATAATTCAATAAATATAAATCTATAATTGAGTGAGGATGAATCAATACAATGCAGGCACGGCAGAAACTAACGCAGCTTAAATAAATAGTGTAGTAAAGAATACGGTCACTGGTAATAAATAAATAATTATATAATTTAATAGCTGACACTAGCTTTGTTGCTGGTTTATTGTTTATTCGGATCTGCGCTGTGTCTGTTGAATTTATTGAGCCGTCTAACTCGGCAGAAAACTCACCCCAAAATTTATCTTTAGAGTCTACCCTTAAGGATCTGGCTCTATTCAATTTTCAGGTTGACTCCTCATATCTCGCCAAAGAAGTAGCTCGGTTGTTTCAATCTCACCCGCTGCTTCCGGGAGTTATCTTGACCGTAAATGGGGAATTTTTAGGGATGATATCGCGTCGGCGATTTATGGAACGCATGAGCCGCCCTTACGGAGTAGATATATTTGCTTGCAGACCGATTATAGCCTTGTATCAAATAGCTCAAACCGATATTTTGATTTTACCAGGAGTAGCCTTAATTGTCATGGCCGCTCAGCGCTCCGTGCAGCGACCGCCGGAACTGCTTTACGAGCCGATTGTTGTGCAGTTAGAACCTCAAGTTTACCGACTTTTAGACGTGCATCAACTGTGGGTAGCTTTATCCCAAATTCACCAACAAGCTACTTGGTCTATGAGCGAACTTTATTACAATTTATCCCTCACGCAATCCGAGTTAGAAGCAGCTAACTCTCAATTAAAAGCAGCTAATTCCGAATTGTATCGCCTTGCCAACTTAGATGGCTTAACTCAGATTGCCAACCGCCACTGTTTTAACGAATACTTAGAGAAAAAATGGCAAGAATTGGGAGAAGCAGCAGCAGAACTATCTTTGATTTTATGCGATGTTGACTTTTTTAAGACATACAACGATACTTACGGGCATCAGGCGGGAGATGCTTGTTTGCAACAGGTAGCCAAAACTATTGTTGAGGCTGTACATTACTCAGCAGGGGCAGTTTCGGGGGAGACTCTGGTAGCTCGTTACGGAGGTGAAGAATTTGCGGTAATTTTACCCCGCACTTCGTCAGAAATAGCTGTTTGGATTGCAGAGCAAATTCGAGTTTGGGTAAAAGAACTAGAAATCGAACACCTTAATTCAGCGGTGTGTTCTTTCGTGACGCTGAGTTTGGGGGTAGCGAGCACGTTTCCTCAGCCCGAAACTTCCCCGGAAAAACTGCTTGCGGCGGCAGACCGTTCGCTTTATCAAGCTAAAGACCGAGGGCGCGATCGAGTGATTTTAGATTTTAGATTTTAGATTTTAGATTGGAAAAAGTGATCCACGGATTTATCCGTGGGCTGGTTTAATGGTTTCGATCACAGATTGTCTGGCAAATCCCCGATCGACCTGCCGATGCTAGCGAGCAATTTCTCCAAAGCTTTCATCTGCTTGACGGTGAACGTCGGCACATTCTTCCCCAACTCCCAACGGCTGATGGTTTGCGACGAAACGCCAAGCTCTCGGGCCAAATCTTCTTGACTCATCTCCAGTTCTTCCCTGAGCTTCTTCAAATGCGACTCTTCATCTTCAGGTCGCGGAACGGGCTTTTTCGGCATATCCTCGATCGCACATTTTTTATATAAGATGCTTAAGCATCTTGACTAAACAATAAATTGATTAGACAATATGTTTAATAGCCAGTCCAGAACCGTGGAAAGTACAAGGACTGGCTCTAATACCCCTTTGGAAAGGAGCATGAATCGATTATGCCTTACAAACAGCGTCTGAATTCCTGGATTATTGTTCGCCTGCTTCCCAATTTACAAAGAAGCGTCGTGGGTCGGTTTCGCAGTTGGTCGGATGCAGACGGTCAGATCCGCATTTTGCGACAGTTGTTGCCGGAAGCTCGCCTAATAGTCGTGTTCGATCCGGGCGATCGCTCGTAAATTAGTTTTGAGTTTGGAAGCGATCGCCCAACGGTAAGGCGCATAGCTCGAAAGGCGCGATCGCTCCTATTCTCATTTGAAATTTTATCGGACGATCGTCCCGTGCCTACAAAGACTCGCACCAAGCACGTTCTGCCGTCCAGTGTCTGTCCGAAGATTCATAAATCCTCAACCCATCCAACCCGGCATTTTGGATCATCTCCTCAACTTCATCCAGCGTAAATGCTGCTTGCAACGAATCGCTGAATAACTGTTTCTGATGCGCGTTGCAATCTCCTGCATACAGATTGACTAAATTATCCCTGATTTCCGCTTTTTCCGGTCGCAGCAAATCCCGCAAAAAAATTGCTCCCTGCGGCTTCAACACCCGCTTGATTTCCTGCAAAAACGGCAGCGGATCGGGCAAATGGTGGATAATGCTGTTGGAAATCACCATGTCAAAATAACTGTCTGGATACGGCATTGCCTTAGCATCAATTAATTCGAGACTGATTTGCGATCGCACGCCCGCCTTTTCCACATTTTGGGCCCCGACTTTCAGCATATTTGGCGACAAATCAATGCAAGTCAATTTCCATGCTGGCCGGAGTTGACAAAGGGCGATCGGAATTCTCGCCGTACCCGTCCCCGCATCCAAAACGTTTCCAAAAACCGGCCCCAACGCCGCAGCACTCTGAGCAAAAGCAGCATTAACGTCAGCAAAGTCCATCGAATCGTATTCGATCGCCTCTTCCAAGGAATCCATCACTTCCGGTTCCAAAACTCGCTGCATAAAATTTATCTCGTTCTCTGGCATTTCCATATAGAGGCTGAGCTTCGCCTGCAAAAGCTCGACTAACTCCGGTTCCATATATTTGTAATTGTCCGGGATTTGCAGGCAAATAACTTTCTTGCCTTCGAGACTTTCGGGAAATTTGCTGCGAAGTCGATCGCCATGCTTCTTCTCCATCACAAATATCAAATCCGCCCAGCCCAGCAAACCCTCAGTTACTCTAATTCTTGCACCTTTTTCCGTTCCCGCCGATCGCACACTGTAGCCACTAACATTCTCGCATATCTTCTCGGCAGTCAAACTTCTCCACTTATTCTGACTGCACACAAACAATATCTTGGTTTTATCCATCTAGACACAATTACAAAATTCTATGTTTATCGTGGCACGGGCGTCCCGCCTGTGCTTCCAAAGCGGTTAAAAATTTCCTTCTAATTTCCCCCCGCTTGCACCTTGCATACCACAAATACTGTATTTTGTCAAATCTGGCAAAATCTGCGTTACAATTCTTAAACCATAAAATACGGATTTTGCATAAATAATTGTACTTATTACATTTGCGAATTCGTTAATTTTACGATTTTAAAAGCTTTCAGCGTCAAAAAGTAAAATTAGTCATAATGCCCCTGGATTATGAAAATCGTACCACAAGCCTCAAAACAAGTAAATAGGTAAAATAATTGAGAATGAAGTCAATAATTTTGGTCGTCTTTAGATTTGCTTAACAATTGAGAGGTCAAAATAGATCGAACATTTAAAACTAAATCGACTTTTAGATTGTTTTTGCTTATTAAAGTAGCCGGAATTGCCCCGAAGACCGATCGACCCTCAACAATAGATACAGATGCTCGATCGCACAATGGCATCAAACCAAACTTGCTCGAACTCTGCTAGAATTAGTAAAACGAAGTCGTTATGAGTTTGAATAAATAGCTATGACCGAACAAACCGTAGAAAACTTAGTAATTATCGGCTCAGGCCCAGCAGGCTACACCGCAGCAATCTACGCCGGGAGGGCAAACCTGAAACCCGTAGTCTTTGAAGGCTACCAAGCGGGAGGCGTCCCCGGCGGTCAACTGATGACCACCACAGAAGTCGAAAACTTTCCCGGCTTTCCCGAAGGCATCACCGGGCCGCAACTGATGGATCGGATGAAAGCTCAAGCAGCGCGCTGGGGTGCCGAATTATACACAGAAGATGTAATTTCGGTGGATTTGACCAAGCGTCCGTTTACAGTGCGATCAGAAGATAGAGAAATCAAAACCCACACGATAGTAATCGCTACAGGCGCGACGGCGAAAAGGCTGGGGCTGCCTAGCGAACACGTATTTTGGAGTCACGGCATTTCTGCCTGTGCGATTTGCGACGGTGCTACCCCAATTTTTAAAGGAGTAGATTTAGCTGTCATCGGCGCGGGCGACACAGCAGCGGAAGAATCTATTTATTTGACAAAATACGGCTCTCACGTACATATGCTGGTGCGGCGCGATCAAATGCGCGCCAGCAAAGCCATGCAAGACCGAGTGCTGAGCAATCCCAAAATTACCGTGCACTGGAACACCGAAGCAGTGGATATTTTGGGCGAAGCGGGTGGCAAAATGGACGGGGTGAGACTTAGAAATATCGTGACCGGCACTGAGAGCGATTTGCTGGTGAAAGGATTGTTTTACGCGATCGGTCACACTCCCAACACTCAACTGTTCCAAGGTCAGTTAGAACTCGACGAAGTAGGCTATATCGTTACCAAACACGGTTCGGTAGAAACCAGCGTCGAGGGAGTTTACGCCGTCGGCGACGTGCAAGACCACGAGTTTCGCCAAGCAATCACCGCCGCCGGTAGCGGTTGTATGGGGGCGATGCTGGCAGAACGTTGGCTGTCAGTTAACGGTTTAACGCAGGAATTCCATCAAACCGAGGCATCCGAGCAACCCACAGCAGCGCCGGAAGCTCCAAAAGTACGCAAAACCAGCGAGAACTTTGATATCCAAGACACGCGCCACGAAGGAGGTTATGCTTTGCGGAAGTTGTTCCACGATAGCGATCGACTGATTGTGGTCAAATATTCCGCTCCGACTTGCGGCCCTTGCCACAGCCTTAAGCCGATTTTGAGCAAAGTAGTAGATGAGTTCGAGGGCAAAATCCACTACGTGGAAATTGACATCGAAGAAGATCCAGAAATTGCTGAAAATGCTGGCGTAATTGGTACGCCGACGATTCAGTATTTCAAAGACAAAGCTTTGGTGACTGAGCTCAAGGGAGTTAAGCCGAAAAGCCAGTACCGCGAGTTAATTGCTAGTAATTTGTAGAAAGGCAAATTAGTGAAGACTTTTTAACCGCAGATATCAGCGGATGAACACAGATAAACGCAGATAAGATTACATCTGCGTTTATCTGCGTTCATCTCCGGTTAAAAAGTCTTCCTATGGTTTTCGGTAAATATTGATATGCTGATGAAAACAAATCTGACGCACGAATTATCAATTATGGCTCAAAGCCGCCTCCGACTGCCGCGATTTCTCAACAGTGCCTCACCGTCAAGCCTGTCAATGAAAATGATGTGGGCAGGTTTGACAATAACTGCCGTGTTTATATTGGTAGCAACCTTGTCTCCAGCTATGCAAGCTTGGGGATGGCTGCAAAATCCTACCGAGGCTTTGAGTAACCCCATCCACGAACCGCCGTCGGCGAATTATTGGTTTGGTACTAGCCGCAGCGGCTACGATGTGTTTTCCCGCACGCTGTTTGCTTCTCGCGCTGCTTGGCAAGTGGTAATTTTAGCCACATCTTTGAGTTTGTTTATCGGTGTGCCGCTGGGTTTGGTTAGCGGTTATTTGGGCGGTAAGCTCGATCGAGTGTTGTTATTTTTAATGGATACAATTTATACTTTGCCGGGGCTGCTGCTGTCTTTGACGTTAGCGTTTGTAGTGGGAAAAGGAGTTTTGAATGCTGCGATCGCCCTGAGCATTTCCTACATCCCTCAATACTACCGCGTCGTCAGGAATCACACCGTCAGCGTCAAAACCGAATTGTTTGTCGAAGCCGCGCGAGCAATGGGTGCTGACACTTGGACAGTGCTTTCGCGCTACCTGTTTCTGAATGTGATTCAGAGCGTACCGGTGCTGTTTGCGCTCAACGCTGCCGATGCAATTTTAACATTAGGAGGTTTGGGATTTCTCGGATTAGGACTTCCAGAAGCAACTCCCGAATGGGGCCACGACTTGCGTTTAGCTTTAGATGCGCTACCTACTGGCATTTGGTGGACAGCTTTGTTTCCCGGTTTGGCGATGACTTTAATGGTAGTGGGATTGTCTTTGGTGGGAGAAGGATTAAACGAGTTTGTGAATCCTCGCCTGCGGAATCAGCAGTAATTTTTCTGTAGCACAATCTCAAAAAACCAAACACCCAGATTCCGGACTTCTTTGAGAAGTCGGGAATCTAACGAAAAAGCGTTTTAGGTTTAATGAAAACGACCTACTTATCCAAGAAACACCAAGTATAGTTAAGGAGGCGAAATCATGAAAAATGTTCCACGCATAGAATATCTAAAAGTCCAAAATTACCGAGCTTTACATAATCTAGAACTTAAAAATATTACTCCATTAACCGTCTTCTTAGGACCAAATGGCAGCGGAAAATCAACTATTTTTGATGTTTTCGCTTTCCTGTCCGAATGTTTCACCGAAAGCCTCAGAAAAGCATGGGATAGACGAGGCAGATTTCGAGAATTACGCACCAGAGATAGTACAGGCTGTATCATCATTGAATTAAAATATCGAGAGACATCAAAATCACCGTTAATCACCTATTATCTCGCCATAGATGAAGAAAATAATCGTCCTTTTATCGCTGAAGAATGGTTACAGTGGAGACGAGGAGGTCAAGGTAAACCTTTTCGCTTTTTAGATTTCAAAAAAGGCGAAGGACAAGTCATTAGTGGCGCAACTCCTGATGAAGAAGGCGAAAGGATAACCGAACAACTAGCATCATCTGAATTATTAGCAGTAAATACATTAGGACAATTTGCCAAACATCCTCGCGTCAGCGCATTAAGACGCTTTATTACAGGTTGGTATTTATCCTATTTAACCGCAGATAATACCCGCAGCCTTCCCGAAGCAGGTGCACAGGAAAGATTGTCCCCCACTGGTGACAATTTACCTAATGTTATCCAATACCTAAAAGAACAACATCCCCAACGGTTAGAACAAATACTAAAAACCCTTTCTGCTCGTATTCCACGCCTCGAAAAAGTCGAGGCTCTTGTCATGCAGGATGGCAGACTTTTGTTGGAAATTAAAGATGCTCCTTTTTCTCATCCCATTTTGGCAAAATATGCCTCCGATGGTACGTTAAAACTCTTAGCTTATTTGACAGTTTTATTCGATCCCAATCCCCCGCAATTAGTGGGAATAGAAGAACCAGAAAATCATTTGCATCCGCAATTATTACCTCAGCTTGCAGAAGAATGTCGTTCGGCTTCGGCGAATACTCAATTAATGATAACAACCCATTCTCCCTTTTTTGTAGATCGTTTAAAACCAGAAGAATTATGGGTATTATATAGAGATGAAAAAGGTTATACTCAAGCCAAAAAAACCGCCGATATGCCGGGAATCAAACAATTCATAGAAAACGGTTCGTTACTCGGATCGCTGTGGATGGAAGATTTCTTTGATGTGGGAAATCCCCTCAAAAATGCGGGTGTACCGCAATGATTTTAACCTGAAACTTATGAGGAGGCGAGCATTTTGCATCTTGAGTTTTTAGTGGAAGAAGCATCCCTAGAATCAGCTTTAACCCAGCTTTTGCCCAAAATTTTGCCATCGACTGTTACCTATAAAATTCATGCTTTTCGAGGGAAAACAGATTTACTGGCTAAATTGCCTAACCGTTTGAAAGGTTATCAAGCATGGCTTCCGCCTGATTGGAAAATTGTTATTTTAATAGATGAAGATCGAGAAGATTGTCTCAAATTAAAACAACAACTAGAAATAATGGCAATATCATCGGGATTAATCACTAAATCTTCCTGTCAAAAAGATAAATCATTCCAAGTCTTAAATCGAATTGTAGTTGAAGAATTAGAAGCGTGGTTTTTCGGCGATGTTGAAGCAATTCGCCAAGCTTACCCTAAAGTCTCTCCCAATTTAGCTAATCAAAAAAAATATCGAGAGCCTGATGCTATCAAAGGAGGCACCTGGGAGGCTTTAGAAAGAGTATTACGGAACGCTGGATACCATCAGGGAGGACTAGAAAAATATAAAGCCTCTAGCGAAATTTCTAAATATATGAATCCTGAATCAAATCTCTCTAAAAGCTTCAAAGTCTTTTATCAAGGTTTATTAGAAATCATCAATAGTAAGCAGGTATAATCAACTTTATAGACAATTTTCGCTCTCGTCATTGCTGACCTAGGAGGGCGATAAATAATTTAGAGCTCAAACCTAGATCCGCGCTTTCGGAGGACACGCTGTAAATAAATGTAACAAAAGTTTTAGCGATCGCACCAGCGTCCTACCCTTCCCTTGTTTAAGCCTCCTGCAGTTTATGCCCTCTCTAACAATAGCAAGCACATCGCTAACTGGATAAGTTTTTCTTCCCTGGGGGAGTTATCATCGGCCGACAGTTGCAGCAACGCCCGCTGTGGCTTTTGTTTCGTCTGCTTGAAATTATCCAGACAATTCGGGAATGCTATCTAAATTTAATTAAAGGGGTTTATCGAATCTTCACACTGTCACGATATATTTAAAGGAATCGTGAAGTTATACTTCCGGGAGATGGCTAATTGTATTGTTTGTGAGAGAAACGTGCGATCGCGCAAGTGCGAACCGAAAGCCAAAAAATTTAGAGAAGTCCGCAGCCGAGAGTGGCGCGGTGGCTTAACTCTCAGTAGAATTTATCCTGGTGGTTTTTGCCACTGACGCGACAAACTCGTGTCGAACTGCTTAAATAAGAATGTGACGTTAAGAACTTAATGTGATTTAACGTCAAAATTAAAGCCAATTTCTGAGATTTGAGCTAACTTAACAATTAAAGCCCCTGTTGCACTACTCAACCCGCAACGCTTCATAGGGGGTCAGAGTCGGTCTCTAATCCAGAGTGGCCGGCTTAAAACTAAAGCTACGAGCTTTATTCAATCGCAGATTGCGTATGATTCAATTCAGGGAAACAGGGTAATGATGGGTGTATCTACACGGATTGTATTGGTTCCAATTTGGGCAACTCAAAAATTGTCTGCTAACTGTCTGGCCAACTACGCCGCAGCCGTTCACCCAGATATACGCAGAAAACAGCGCCGTTCGATCGTGCCAAAGTTTTTGCGGGCCGTTCTCAGGATTTAGCAGAGCCGGACATGAGTTAGTATTGTCAAGCTAAGCTGACAGAGTTTTCCTAGTTCTTGATAAACAATGGAAAACAACTTCCATTTTTTGTGAGAAAGGCTACAATCGGGAAGGTCTTGGCAAGATCCGATTCTCCCCTTTTGGTGCTTCAACCCTCTGCTGTTGCATTTGAGGCAGCAGACCGACATCCAAGGTGGCGAAAATTTGCCGTGCAACTGTCATGTCTGACAACCAGAGTGAAAGCAAGGCGAATCAAAAGTTCGATACCTCCAATACAAAAGTTAGAGGGTTCCGTGCGGGAAAACTTGTACGGGTAAAAGCTCGAAGTACCGAGTAAAAAAGCCAGTATTTTTGGAAGTGCGATCGATCGCACTTCATGGTTTGCTTCTGTGGGCAAGGTATCGCAGATGATGTGGTAACTCGTTCCGAAAGAAAAAGCCGCTAGCTCAATTCAAGGTCGCGATGTTAAAATTTGCGATCGATTGAATGCGTTGCCTGCTTCAAGCCAGAACTCGAACTGTGACTCATAAAACAGGTGCTGTTTCGGTAACAGATTCAGCTAGCAGACCGAAAATCCCACTATTTTTTCCTGCGGGAATGTCAATACTGGCTAACTTGTCTAAACTACAAACAGACACTATTCCACTGTTATTTATTCTTTAATTCAGGAGCATGAGGAAGACGGCATGATCCAGGCTAACACCGTACTCGAAACCACAATTACACCGGAAATGGAAACAATCGAGTTGCTTCGGGGCGCCGAAAGCGTTCTACCTGAGAGCGAGTTAGAGCTCTTTATCGACGAAGAAGACGATCGAGAAGAATTCTTAGACTCTCAATCTGAGGAAGACCCTAAATCTGGCAAAGGCGCCAAAGCCCGCCGTCGGGCACAGGCAAAGAAAAAGCATTATACTGAAGACTCTATTCGTCTTTACCTGCAAGAAATCGGTCGGATTCGACTGCTGCGAGCTGACGAAGAGATTGAACTAGCGCGCAAAATTGCAGATTTGCTGGAATTAGAGCGAGTTCGAGAACAACTTCTCGAAGAGTATAACCGCGAACCCAAAGACAGCGAATGGGCTAATGCTGTAGATATGGCACTTCCTGCATTCCGTCACCGACTCCACGTCGGCCGTCGGGCCAAGGAGAAAATGGTGCAATCTAACCTGCGTTTGGTGGTGTCGATCGCCAAAAAATACATGAATCGCGGTTTGTCTTTCCAAGATTTGATTCAGGAAGGCTCTTTGGGTCTGATCCGGGCTGCTGAAAAATTCGATCACGAAAAAGGCTACAAGTTTTCTACCTACGCAACTTGGTGGATACGTCAAGCCATCACCCGGGCAATCGCCGACCAATCCCGCACTATCCGCCTACCGGTTCACCTTTACGAAACCATCTCGCGGATCAAGAAAACTACCAAACTCCTGTCTCAGGAAATGGGTCGCAAGCCTACGGAAGAAGAAATTGCTACCCGCATGGAAATGACGATCGAGAAGTTGCGGTTTATCGCTAAGTCCGCACAGTTGCCCATCTCTCTAGAAACTCCGATCGGCAAAGAGGAAGATTCGCGTCTGGGAGACTTTATTGAATCTGACGGGGAAACACCAGAAGATCAAGTCTCGAAAAACTTGCTCAGGGAAGACTTGGAAAGCGTTTTGGATACTCTCAGCCCCCGAGAACGAGATGTACTGCGGCTGCGTTACGGCTTAGATGACGGACGGATGAAGACCTTGGAGGAAATTGGTCAAATCTTTAACGTCACTCGTGAGCGGATTCGCCAAATCGAGGCTAAAGCTCTGCGGAAGTTGCGCCATCCCAACCGGAACAGCATCTTGAAAGAATATATCCGCTAGAGTAATTTGCTAGCATCACCCGAAAGAGTGATTATCACTCTTTTGGGGGGGGGGGAACCCCCCGACCCGGTTTGAGCTAGAGCTGTTAAATTTTGTGCTGCTAACTGCAGGGAGCAATTGGCTATTTGTGGCCCAAATCGCGCTGCCAAAATTTAGGGAGTCCGTTACGGAACTCCCAAGCTTTGCATTGTCACAAAAGTCTTAACTAGAAAATTACATCAGGCCCCAAAAGTGAAGCACGCCTTGACCGGAAACCAATTCGATGATGACAGCGGCAGAGAAACCAATCATCGCCAAACGACCGTTCCAATTTTCGGCTCCTTCGCTGAAGCCCCAGTTCCAAGCGTTGCGTTTTTGTTCTTGCATAGTGCGAACTCCTTTCGTTAACTTTTGTAAGGCTTATGTAAATAAATATAACAGTGACTTGAAAAAAGTGCAAGCTTGTGATGAGTGATATCGGTCACAACGGTCGATCGACCTTGATGATTTTGCCTAACGAGGAAAAATAGCCAACTCGGTATCAGGGTCAAACAAGTGAATCTTGTCGTGGGCGATAGCCAACCAAAGCTCCTCGCCAACTCGGATCGATCGCTCAGGAGGAACCCGCACTTGCATCCGCACGGCTGGAGCATCCGTCAAACAAACCCCCAAATAAGTTTCGTGTCCCAAAGCCTCTACAATTTCCACTTGTACCGAAATATTTTTGGTAGCCGGAGGGTTAATGCTCAGATGTTCCGGCCGAATGCCCAAAATCAGCCTTCGCCCGTCATATTGTTGTAGACTTTTTGCCCAAATATCGGGTAAAGTAAAGCGAAATTGCGGGTGAGAAATCAACAGCGGAGCACTAAATTCCACAGACAAAAAATTCATCGGCGGAGAACCGATAAACTCAGCCACAAACAGATTAGCCGGCTTGTTGTAAAGCTCTAGAGGTTGAGCTACTTGCTGAATCTGGCCGACCTTCATAATAGCAATGCGATCGCCCATAGTCATCGCCTCAGTTTGGTCGTGAGTTACATAAATAGTTGTAGTTCCCAACTGTCGCTGCAACTGCACAATTTGCGATCTCGTTTGGGCCCTCAATTTCGCATCCAGATTCGATAACGGTTCGTCCATCAAAAAAACTTCAGGATTTCTAGCCATCGCCCTACCCAAAGCTACCCGCTGCTTTTGCCCTCCCGAAAGTTGTTTTGGCAAGCGATTTAAAAGAGATTCTATTTGCAATAATTCAGCTACCTCCCGCACTCGTTTTCCTACAGCCTTTTCCCGTTCCGACAAATAGCGCAAACCGGGAGGCAACTTGCGAGTCGCTCCTACCAAAAAATCCTCCCATAAAGCATATATTCGCTCGTTGTTTAAAGTATTAGAAGCTAAATAATTAATAAGCTCTTTTACCTGATTCCTGATTTTTTCTGCCTTCTCCTTGCTTCCTTTTTCTTTTTCTGTCTCTTCTCCCTTCTCTCTGCTCCCTTCTAGCTGCTTCCTTCTAGCTGCTCCCTTTTCCCTTGTTCCTTGTTCCTTCTTCCTTCTATCAGTTACATCCGTTACATCCGTTACAGAATCCGTTGCCGAACTTCCTTCTTCCTTCTCCCTTTCAGAGCGGCGCAATCCAAAGGCGAGATTATCGTAAACTGTTAAGTGAGGATAGAGAGCATAATTTTGAAATACCATAGCGATATTTCGGTCTTTAGGAGGCAAATCGTTAAGGAGCCGATCGCCAACCCAAATATTGCCGGCCGTCAAAACTTCCAAACCGGCGATCGATCGCAGCAAAGTGCTTTTTCCGCAGCCAGAAGGCCCCACCAGCACCATGAATTCCCCATCTTCGACCGTCAGGTTAATGCGCCGCAAAACGCTGTTAGACGCAGGGCGATCGGCTATAGGTGAGACACTTTCTGCGACGGTGTTTGCTTCTTTTTCCTGTTCTCCTTGGCGGAGCGGAAAACTTTTGTAGATATTTTCTAATACAACTTGCGCCATTAAACAATTTTAGATTTTAGATTTTAGATTTTAGATTGGGGAATTGGGAATTGGGAATTGGGCATTGGGCATTGGTAATTGAGATATTCAAGGAAGGAGGAAGTTGGGGAACGAGCAGTGTAAAGGATTTAAATGATTTAACGGATGGATGTTGAAGTCAGAAGTCAGATGGAAGAAGTCAGATTAATTCCTCAATGCCCTGTTTGGCCCATGCCCCATGCCCCATGCCCCATGCCCCATGCCCCATGCCCCATGCCCCATGACTATTGACTGCTGATAACTTTGATGATTCTTTCACCCGGATTGAGGTCAAAAACTCGATCGCCCGCAGCATCTTTCCCCCAAAAAGCTATAGCATCAATAGTCGATCGCAGCAGGCGGCCAGAATTAGTAAAAAGTTTGACATCCGTACCCGGAACAGCCTGCAGCAAGCCAACTAAAGCATCTTTAGGCTCTGCGAAGCGAAAAGCTTGAGTGCCAATTTCCCCCCGGTTAGTAAGTCTGACAGAACCTGCCGGCATTCGTTTTGCCCAACCCAACTCGGAAAATAGTACCAGACTGTCGTCCGGGTAAAGAGTGATGCAACCCACCAACTCTTCCTGCTTCCGCAACCTGGTGACTTGAGAACCCTGGGCCGCGCGGCCCATTGGTGGCAGTTGTTCATCATCAATCTCAAACCGGAGGACTCTGCCTCCTGAAGTTGCGATCGCCACTTGCTCGCCAACTTTACCCAGACTCGCACAGCGCAGCCGATCGTCCTCCTTGAGTTTAACAACAGTAACCCCACGATTAGTCAAATCAGCAAATTCCTGCATCGCCAAGCGCTTAATTTTTCCTTGCTGAGTCAGAGTTACTAAATCTGCGGCTTCCGAATTTTCCGGCAAAATAAAGTGTGCAACTGTGATTTCCGACAAAGCGCGATCGGCACTGTCTTTAGTAGCACTCGGCGACAACAAACTAACGATCGGCGTTCCCCGGTCTTTGGCACTACTACTAGGAATATCGGCCACTTTCAGCGGGTAAGCTTTGCCGTTAGGAGTTAAAACGACCAAAGTGCGATCGGTTTTCGTCAGATTTGCCGTCACAATAAAATCTTCATTTTTTTCTAAAGCTGAAACCGATTTTTCGCGACTTTTCGAGCGTGGCTTTTCCCCAACCGGCAAGCGCCGCACGTACTGCTTGTGCGAAAATTCAACAATAGTTTCCTCTGGCTCTAGAACTGGCAATAAGTTCGGCTGAATCGTTGCCGGCGACAACTGCTTCACCCCAGAATTTTTCTTACCAGCAAATTGTGATTCGGCGTTTGCTGCGCGTGCAGTTCCATTGGCGAATTTAGTGCGGCGGGGGTCAGCGTACTTGCGTTTTAGCGATCGAAATTCCTTCTTTAAAGCCTTCAAAAGTTCGCGCCTGTCGCTCAACAACCGCTGCAATTCTTGAATATTAGCCATCAACTCATCAAACTCAGACTGCAAATTTTGCCTTTCCAAACCAGTCAGCCTACGCATAGGCATCGCCAAAATCGCATCAGCTTGACTTTCGCTCAAATTGAGGCGAACTTGGAAAGTTTGCTTAGCAGTAGAGCCGTCAGGAGAATTTCTGAGAATGTCGATCGCTGTATCGAGATTTGTCAAAGCCAACATTAAGCCTTGGACAATATGACACCGGCGTTCTGCAGCCTGCAACTCGTAATTGTAGCGGCGGGTAAGAGTCACTTCCCGGAAATCCAGAAATTCCTGCAACAATTGTCTGAGCGTCAACTGTCGCGGTTGACCGTTGACAATTGCCAGCAAAATCGCCCCAAAATTTGTTTGTAGGTCAGTTTGTTGGTAAAGGCGAGCGAGAACCGCTTCTGGAGTAAATTCCCGCTTGAGTTCAATCACCACTCGAATGCCTTCGCGATCGCTCTCGTCACGCAAATCAGAAATACCGTCAAGGCGACCAGCATTGACCAACTCCGCCACCTTTTCAATCCAAGCCGCCTTATTTACCTGAAACGGAAACTCCGTCACCACGATCGCCGTTTTAGTACGCACCTTGCGATTACCAGGCACCTCTTCCACCCCGGCCACACCCCTGACCGCAATGCTGCCTCGACCCTTAGTGTAGGCGTCAACAATGCCCTCTGTAGCGACGATTTCCCCTCCGGTTGGAAAATCCGGGCCCGGAATCAGTTCTATCAACTTCTCGTCGGATAGTTCCGGGTTTTCAATCAAAGCAATTAAACCGTCTACCACCTCCCCCAAATTGTGCGGCGGGATATTAGTTGCCATCCCCACAGCAATGCCCGTACAGCCGTTGAGTAACAGAAACGGCAACTGAGCAGGCAGCGCCGTCGGTTCCTGCTGCGAACTGTCAAAGTTAGCAGTAAAATCAACAGTTGCATCGCCTACTTGGGTTAGCATAGCTTCGTGGGCGATCGGTGCTAACCTAGTTTCCGTATAGCGCATAGCAGCCGCCGGATCATTGTCCACCGAACCGAAATTGCCGTGACCCGCCAGTAAAGGATAGCGGCTCGAAAACTCCTGAACCATGCGTACCAGAGCGTCGTAAACCGATTGGTCGCCGTGGGGGTGATATTTTCCCAAAACATCTCCAACTACCCGGGCGCACTTACGGTAAGGTCGGTCTGGCGTCAGACCGAGTTCGTGCATCGCATATAAAATTCGACGGTGAACAGGTTTTAAACCGTCGCGGACATCAGGCAAAGCTCGCCCGACGATCACACTCATGGCATATTCGAGGTACGATTGCTGCATCTCGGCGTGCAGAGGCGTAGAAATTACTTGCCCGGAAAGTAGGTTGAGTTGTTTAGCCATGAGTCCTTGTGTCCGTTAATTCCTGAGTGAAAACAGCCTCTGTCAATAATGCCGAGGTTCCCTGTCTCGATTTAAAAGCCTTTGCCGCAGGCGAACCGAAAGTTCGACCCAACCGCCCAGTTGAAGAATAAAAATAAACTTAACTTGTGAAAGCAGAATCAGAGTCCCGAAGACGGGCAACACTTGCCTCTTACTCTCCACTCTTACCCTAACCTCTATGTTGCCTTCATTTGTGCCTACCTGTCTATTTACCTTCTGCCGTGAGAAGGTTGATTCACAGGAGAACACGGAATGCCCGAAACTCAGAACCTAGTGAGGCTTTAGCTTTTCCTAGGAAAGCGTCACGAGGGACTTGAGTCCCCGTCAATCCATGATAGAATTTAATTGCAATTAGGAATAACCATCTACACGAAGAAATATTCTCTTCAGGAGAAACCCCGCATTGAGCTCGTCTCGGTACAGCCGTAGCGTGGATCAAGCAGCAATGGTTGAAGATCGAGCTTACCGTATTTTGGCAAGCGTGATGAACTCCGAAACTATTAAAAAAGAAAAGTAAGCGGAATTTGAATACCTCTGGTACTGGTACTTGTTCTGAGCGTGTAGAGGCGACTGGACTATGAGTGAAGTCCAAGTTTTGGGCTTATTCAACCATAGAGCGTGGCCCTGACTCGCTGAGAGTGTCAAAAATGCCGATATTGATGAATTCATCACTCAAAAGCTCTCCTGGCGATATCTCCTAGTCTGACATCCCCTTGATGAACGCAAGCATCGATATTTTAAGCCGTTTTTGAGGGGTTAAAACTGAGAATTAGGAATCTCCAACAATCCCCACCAATCCCCGCTAGATTCGCTACTCCGAATGCTGTGGCGACGGGAGTACGTGAATAAACATGGCTTGATTCTAATGAGGAAGAAGGAAAATAATTATCACACATTCCCGACTCTAATCCCAGTTCAAAAAATAATGCAACTGTAGGCCCGTGATCCAAACTGATATCCAGTCAATCAGTTCCCATCTAAAATCTAAAATCTAAAATCTAAAATCTAAAATCTAAAATCTAAAATGGTAGAAGCCGGAGGCTTTACCGAAAGAGAGGATATTATAAGTCCAGGACGCACGGGTAGTCAGAAACCGGGTTTTTTCATAGCAATAGTTCGTTATAGCCGGCCGAAACGAGCAAAAACCGGGTTGCGAGGCGTCGTCCCTGCGTCCTAGATTGTACTAGAAACCTGCTACCTGAGAATCTTGAGGCTCTCACCAGTGCCAGGTGTAGTTATAAAAAACAACTAAACTGTCTGTGTGTAGTAGTCTAAATGATGGTACTGGATGCTTCTAGGCATCTGTAAACCCTCTCACAGCTAGTGGCTCAAGGATATACATACGGGTTTTGCAGGGTTCCCGGCTGATGGCGCTAAAAACTCTGCATTTTTGACGGGGAATGTAGTCCCCGTGTCGTGTTCCTCTTTGGACTAAAGTCACAAAGTTTCTATACTTCCCATATTTATTTATGAAAACCGTTCTGATTGTAGAGGACGATTTGGTTAATGCTCGGGTTTTTTCCAAAATTCTGACTAAGCGGGGGGGCTTAGCCGTGAAGCACACGGAAAATGTTGAAGAGGTGATGCAAATTGCTGCCAACGGCGAAGCTGATTTGATTTTAATGGATGTGTCTCTTTCCCGCAGCGTGTACCAGGGCAAATCTGTTGACGGCATTAAGATTACTCAACTGCTCAAAGCTGACCCGCAAACGGCATCGCTGCCGATTATTTTGGTGACTGCTCACGCGATGGCTGGTGATAAAGAAACATTTCTGGATCAAAGCGGTGCCGACGGTTACATCTCTAAACCTGTGGTAGACCATCAAGAGTTTGTTAATCAAATCAAGGCTTTGCTGCCTGATTGAGTGAACCATATATGCAGAAGGAATAAGAAGAAAGAAGGAAAAAGGAAGAAGGAAGAAAGAATTGTTCGTTTGAACCAACAAACAATTAAAACTCTCTTATTTACAAAGTTTGCTTAAACTCTGAATCTTCCTTCTTCCTTCTTCCTTTCGATGTCCCGATTACACAATGCTATGAGTTCGGACTTGTAATTTCTGAGGAAAAATTTGAGATTTTTATGACGAGTGACATAGGAGTGTGCGTTGCGACGAGGAACGAAATTATTCGATCGCCCTGTGCAACACCATTCACTCACTTCATGCAGCCCCAAGACTGCGATTAGTCTTCGTCCTCATCGAAGTCAAAACCGATATCATCATCATCGTCAGCATCTGGGCCCAAGGCATCATCCTCAGCCTCAGCGACAAACTCGTCTTCATCCACCTCAACTTCCTCAAAGTCCTCATCGGGCTCAAGATCGGCTCCGCGGCCAATTTCATAACCGCTTTCGATCGTATAAGCACGACGGGCAGTGCGATCGTCAAGTACAACATCTTCCTGTAAGTCGTGGATGTCGTCATCAAATACGGCGCCGTCAAAGCCTGCGTCCTGAACCCCAGCGTCTTCGTAGGCGTTGAACCCTGTACCGGCTGGAATCAGGCGGCCGATAATTACGTTTTCCTTGAGGCCCCGCAGCCAGTCAGATTTGCCTTCGATCGCAGCCTCAGTCAACACCCGCGTTGTCTCCTGGAACGAAGCAGCGGAAATAAAGCTATCAGTATTCAGCGAAGCCTTAGTAATCCCCAGCAACACGGGAGTATAGTCCGCCGGCGCCCCGCCAGTAATAGACATGGCTTCGTTCACCTGCTCCACCTGCCGCAACTCCACTAACTCGCCCGGGAGCATAGTGGTATCGCCGCCATCCTCCATCCTGACTTTGTTGGTCATCTGGCGGACAATCACCTCAATGTGCTTATCAGAAATATCCACGCCCTGAGACTGATAAACCGACTGCACCTCATTCACCAAAAACGTCTGCACCTGCTGGAAACTCTCCAAGGCAGCCTCAAAAGTAGACTGCCGCTCCTTCAGCACGTGGAAGAACACCTCCAGAATTTCGTGGGGGTTGGCAGGCCCGTCGGTCAAGGCTTCGGCGACGCCTACGCGCTGGCCGTCGGATACGATGGGGTTTTGGCCGGGTAATAAGGGGTATTCTTCAATCCGGCCGTCGTCTTCGATTACTGCGAGCTCTACAACGTCGTCGTCTGTAACTACGCGGGCTGTGCCGGGTCGCTTGGCTAAAATGCAGGCTTCCTTCGGCTTCCGCCCTTCCAGAAGTTCCTCAATCCGTGGCAAACCCTGAATGATATCCCCAGTCTTTGCCCGCTCAAACACCAGAATCACCAAATTGTCGCCCCGCTGCACTAAGTCGCCGTCGTCTACGTGCAGGACGGCACCGGCGGAAACCCGGTAAGGGCGAGCTACCCTGAGCAAAAGTTTCGCCGGTTCTGTCTCCGACGCAGGCACAACCTTCACAACTTGGCCCGACTCTTCCAGAACAACTCCGGGAGCTATTTCGGTACCAGCTACCAGCAGTTGACCCGGACTGACATCGGGGGTACCGGCTACAGAGATGGAAATAGAGTCGGCATCTCGCATTACCAAGAGTCGGCGCACTGGTTCGCCTAGCCCCTCACGGATGCCTCGAACGATGCCGGCTTCTTTGCAGAGAATTTCGGTGCGGGCGACTACTGCTCCGGGGGCGATCGACTGCCCATCTTCGACCAGCAGCCGCGTGTGGGTGCTTCCCTGAGTCGGGTCGGCGGAGACATCCCGCCGAATCACCAGCGACTCCAAAATCACCAACTGCAAGCGGAAAGTCTTGGAAACTCGATCGCCCCCATCATCCACAGCCACCGCCAACTCCTGCGACGCACTAACATCTTCAGCCGAACCCCAAGCCGGCCCCGAGCCGTCCGCCCCAAAAGCTGCAGCATCTTCCTCATCCGGCAACAGCTCGATATCTGCGGCCAGTTGCGGAGCCCCCGAACCAATTTCCAAGATAAGCTGAGTCCGCAGCAGTTCCAATCCCTCGACAGATTTGACGCGCTCTCCATCCTTATAAGGAAGCCGCTGCACCGCTTTCAAAGAGATGGACTCGTTCAGCGCTGTCTGAGAAGGCACGGGTGGCTTATCGGGCACTGGAAACTCCACGACTGGCCGCAGCAACAAGGCGGGGCCTTCGGGGGTTTCGATATACTCGGCATAGCCCAATTCTTCGGCAACCAAGCCTGGGAAAATTTCTTGACCGGCGTTGACGATTTGACCTTCCCCTAATGTTAGGGGCGGGCGGTCAACTACATGGAGTGTGCCCGGCTTGATGACAATTTCCCGGAGGATGTCATTTTTCTGAGTGATTTCTACTGCCCCGCTGGTTTGGCAGAAAATATCTTTAACGACTTCTGTACCGGCTTCTACGTACTGGCCGTCTTCCACCAGCAGCAGAGAAATATCCTTATTCACCTCATGGCACTCCTCCGGTATCCACAGCAGAGTCCCACCCTTGACAACCTCGTAGCCAAGTTTAGCCTTGCCGCGCTTGTGGACTTCCACTCCCCCGTACTTGACAATCCCCCCTGTAGTCGTGCGGTAGCTGTCGTCCAGCAGTTCCGCCACCACTTCCCCGTTAATCACCTTGCTCCCAGGAGCAGTCTTCAGGGAAAACCGCTGCTTAGAAGATGTTTCGATCGTGTAATGGTCGCGGCCCCCCGCACTTTCGGCCCGCACGACTGCTTGGTCGAGCAGGACTTGGGCGGTGATAATTTCGATTTCTCTGGGGTCAGCGATGCGGACTACGCCGCCATGTTCCGAGACAAGCTTGGTTTCAGCAATCACGCTTTCGGCCGGAATGCGATCGCCATTTTTCACTGCTGGTTCGGCGCCGGGGGGCAGGTTGTAGACTTCTCCTGAGAGTATCCAAATCAGCCCGCCTTTGCTGGCTGTGCGCGTCGTGTTCCCTTGGCGATCGGTTTTTTCTTCCGGCACCAAATCAGCAAACTTCGCTTCTCCCGCTAAGTCAGAAGCCACATCTGTAGTCACTTTTTCCGTAGTCTTGCGCGCAGCCCGACCGACGATCGGCACCTCAGCCAAAACTTGACCCGGAATCGCCCGCTGTCCGTCTTTGACCATCAGAGTAGAACCCTGGACAATCGCCAACTCGATTTTCAGTTTTTGATTCTTAGCCCCGGATTTCCCCTCCTCAAAACCATCCCCCTCAAACACAAGCTTGCCGTTGTTTTCTGCCACGAGTGCTTCTTCGCCATGTCTGGTGCGGAAGGAGCGAGTACGTAGGTTTTTGAATTTCACTACGCCGGGGAAGGGGGCGCGTTCTTGTTTGGCGACTTCTCCGGTGAATACGCCGCCTGTGTGGAAGGTACGCATCGTCAGTTGGGTTCCCGGTTCCCCGATCGACTGAGCTGCAATAATCCCGATCGCTTCTCCCATGTCTACCATTTTCAAGTGGGCGAGACTCCAGCCATAGCAGTGCTGACACACCGATCGAGTCGATTCACAAGTCAGGGGCGATCGTAAATACACCTCTCCCACGCCAGAATTACCAATTTCCGTCGCCAACTCTTCGGTAATTGGCTGATTTCGGATGGCTTTTTCGTCGCGATAAGCTACGATTTCCCCGGTTTTGGGGTGTACCACGTCTCTGGCGAACACGCGCCCTAGCAGTCTGTCTTTGAGGGGAATCAGGACTGTTGCTCCGTCGGTCATGGGCCGGACTCGAATTCCCCGCTGGGTGCCGCAGTCCACTTCCCGCACAATTACGTCTTGGGATACGTCCACTAAGCGACGTGTAAGATAGCCTGAGTCTGCTGTCCGTAGGGCTGTATCTACTAAGCCTTTGCGGGCGCCGTAGGAGGAGATGATGTATTCGGTGACGGTGAGTCCTTCGCGGAAGTTGGTTTTAATTGGCAAGTCGATGATTTCGCCTTGGGGGTCTGCCATCAGTCCGCGCATTCCGACTAGCTGCCGCACTTGGGAGATGTTTCCCCGTGCTCCGGAGAAGGCCATCATGTAGACGGAGTTTAGGGGGTCTGTGGCTCGGAAGTTTTTGACTACTTCGTCTTTGAGGTCTTCTGAGGTGCTGTTCCAGGTGTCGATTACTTTTTGGAAGCGTTCGACTTCGGTGATTTCGCCTCTGGTGTATTTTTGTTCGGTGATGCGGATTTCTTCTTCGGCGGCATCGAGGAGCGATCGTTTTGACGGGGGCACTTGCAAGTCGTCTACGCTAATCGAAACTCCCGCTCGTGTCGCAAAGCGGAAACCCAAGTCTTTGAGTTTGTCGGCCATTTGCGCTGTACGGGCCGTTCCGTAGTGCATGAAAGACCAAGAGATTAATTTTTTGAGCTGACCTTTGTCAACAACTCGATTGCGAAAAACAATTTCTTTATTTTCTGTCATTTTTCTGAGTAGTGGTAATTGGTAACTTTTACTGCTGTTCGACTTCGGCTCCCCTGAGCTAAGCCCAAGGTTTCAGAACGTAGCCGAAGGATTGGTAATTGGTAAGTGGTAATTGGTAATTGGTAATTGGTAATTGATAAGTACAGCGGGGTAAAAAACCACGAGCCTTTTGTAAGGGCTGATTTAGCGTATAAGGAAGAGAGCTAAGCTAGGAGATGAATCGACTCACCTGCCCTTCCCATAATAAAGTTTATTTGCACTTACCTACTTAGTTGGTAGTTGGTAGCTTTTTCTACCCTTAGACTTTGCTCAGTCACCGCGTCGCTGAAAGTATTTGTAAGTAGTAATGGGTAAATTTTCTGGTTTTAATCACTATTATTTATTAGCGATCATTTATCAGTTATTACCCATTACCTCTTACCCATTACCTCTTATCCCTTACCTCTTACCCTTACCCATTTCTAATTGTTAATTACCGATTCGATGGTTTGGTGATAGATAATCCGGCCCGGGGTAGTGCGAATGAACTGGTTGAGAGTGTTGCCCTCTGGGTCTTCCCGAACCCGGCGGAACTTGTATTCTTTTGTCACGATGCCGTCGGTAGAGCGTTCTACTTTCAGTGGTTCTCCTTCGGGTTCTGCGTTTTCTATGGCGCCTTGAAACCTCACCCACACATAGGAGTGCAAGTCAACGATTCCTTGTTCGTAAGCTACAACGGCGTCGGTAAGGTTGGAGAAGTAGTGGCCGGCTCCTTTTTGAGCGTCAGGGTTTTCGGCTGTCAAGTAATAGCAACCGAGCACCATGTCTTGGGAAGGGGTAACGATCGGTCTTCCGGTTGCTGGCGACATGATGTTGTTAGAGGCCAGCATCAGCAAGCGTGCTTCTGCCTGAGATTCCAGAGATAAGGGGACGTGTACTGCCATTTGGTCTCCGTCAAAGTCGGCGTTAAAAGCGGGACAGACTAGCGGGTGAAGTTGAATTGCTCTGCCATCCACCAAAATCGGCTCAAAGGCTTGAATCCCCAAACGGTGGAGGGTGGGGGCCCGGTTCAGCATTACCGGGTGTCCTTCAATCACTTCTTGAAGCACGTCCCAAACACTGGGATCGTTGCGCTGGATTAGTTTTTTGGCTGCTTTGATGTTGTTGACTAGTCCTTGGCGGATCAGGCGGTGGATGACGAAAGGCTGGAAAAGTTCGATCGCCATTTCTCTTGGCAAGCCGCACTGATGAATTTTCAGTTTCGGCCCTACCACAATCACTGAGCGTCCGGAGTAGTCAACCCGTTTACCCAGCAAGTTTTGCCGGAAGCGACCTTGTTTCCCTTCGATGATGTCTGAGAGTGACTTCAGCGGGCGGTTGTTGGCCCCCACCACTGTCCGGCCCCGGCGACCGTTGTCAATCAGCGCATCCACAGCTTCTTGCAGCATCCGCTTTTCGTTGCGGATGATAATCTCCGGCGCCAGAATTTCTTGCAGTCTCGCTAACCGATTATTCCGGTTGATTACTCTCCGGTAAAGGTCGTTGAGGTCGCTGGTTGCAAAACGCCCGCCGTCTAGCTGTACCATTGGCCGCAAGTCGGGGGGAATCACCGGAATCACATTGAGCACCATCCAATCGGGTTGAGATCCCGTAGCGATGAAGTTGTCAATTACCCGCAAACGTTTAATTAACTTCGCCCGTTTTTGACCTTTAGCATTGGCAATATCTTCCCGCAACTTTTCCGCTTCACTTTCTAGCGGAATATTTTGCAGCAAAACTTGCAAAGCTTCAGCACCTATCCCCACTTCTACACCTGTGAGTGTGGAATCTTCGCTGTAAAGTTCGTCCTCTATTTCCAGCCAAGCATCTTCCGTGAGCAATTGCTTGTATTGCAGCTTCTCTGCATTACCTGCATTTAGGACAACGTATGCATTGAAATAGACGATTTGTTCGACATCTCGCAGCGGCATATCTAACAGAATAGCCATGTAACTCGGGATGCCTTTGAGATACCAAACGTGAGCTACGGGAGCCGCTAATTTGATAAATCCCATCCGGTGACGGCGGACGCGAGATTCAGTGACTTCAACACCGCATCTTTCGCAAACAATGCCTCTATGGCGAACTCGTTTGTACTTCCCACAATGACATTCCCAGTCTTTTGCAGGCCCAAAAATGCGCTCGCAAAACAAGCCATCCATTTCAGGTTTTAATGTCCGGTAATTTATTGTTTCGGGTTTTGTCACTTCACCGGTTATCTGACCGTTGGGTAAAGTTCTCTCTCCCCACTGTCGAATTCTTTCTGGTGAAGCTAATCCTATCTTGACGTAATCAAAGCGTTGTTCTATTTTAGCCATTTTGACTCCAATTGATTATTTACTGTCGATTAGTGCTGGCAATTTATATTTTTTGTTTGCTTCGTTTTGAACTCAAATCAATATTACGCTCCTCTATAGGTGATGTTTCTTTTAATATCAGAAATGATATTTCTGGATACTCCAAATTCCTGAGCTATTTTAGCAAGGGATTCTCCGGCTTGGATTCGTTCTCGGATCTCAATAGCTTGAGCAAAAGTTAGCTTGCGTTCGAGATGTCCACCCATGCGGGGAACTGGAACCTCTTGACCTTCTTCTTTCCAAGTGACGTGATACTTAATATCGTGTATGGTTTTGCGGTCGACACTGTATTCCTGTGCTACATCCTTCATCCTCTTTCCGGCTGCTAGCTTTTGCCTAATTTCTCGCACATTTTCCCAGTCTAATTTGGCATTGGAAAGGGGATGACTTTTGCCTTGAGTGCGTCCTTTCTTAGAAGCATCTAATGAATTTTGAGTGCGAGTACCACCCCAAAGGTGTTCTGGATTAATACAACTGGGATTGTCGCAGGTATGACAAGCATCTATCGAAGTCGGAATTTCACATCCTAATTTCTCAGCTAAAACAGCACGAGTAACTGATTTCGATTTCCCATTTTTCCAGTATCTGCCATAGCCTTGACCGTCCTTTGAGCCTTGAAAAATGATGCAGCCGTTGTCTTGAATTTCTCCTAAAAAACCGGGCAAAACTGTAGTGAAGTTATCGGGAATATTTGTCTGAAGTATCTTAGTAATAGTTTCATGTTGTACTCCATACTCTTTTGCTAGGTGGTTTTTGACTGTTCCAGATAAATATTTAGTCTGAATTTCCCGGAGTTGTGCGATCGACAATATGCCAATACCGGGAATACTTTTGCGTCTGGGAGTTTTGCGATCGCGCTCGATCATCTGCCCGGTATTTTCCGCCGCAGTTCCCGCTACGAGATGTGCTGGGTTGATGCAGCTTCGATTGTCACAGGTGTGGCAAGCAAAATAACCGGAACCAAGGAATCCTGCTATTTTTGATTCGAGGACTAATCGGTGGACTAATACCGTTTTGCCATCGAGCCACTTGCGCCCGTAACCGTTGCCAAACTTGCTCCCTTGCCAGTTAATACAGCCTGTCGCCCGGTCAAATTCTCCTTCTATTCCTGGGACAACTGTTACAATAGTCATGTCAGCGTCTCTCCTCTTAAGAGCGTTGATTCGCCTCACCAGTGTTCGTACCACTGCTGAGGCATTTTAATTGGGACTTCTCGATTTTAGATGTGAGATGTGAGATGTAAGATTGAATGCTGTCAAACAATTCTTCAATCTAAAATCTAAAATCTAAAATCTAAAATCCCTAATCCTCGTCAAGTTCGTCACGAGAAAGCGATTCGTAAGTAGGCCGGGAGGGCGATCGCTTGCCCCCAGCATCCGCCATCAAATCCACCTCAACGTGTTCGCTGCCCTCGTCGGACGTATTCACCTTGTGCACGGCAATATCCAAGCACAAAGACTGCAACTCCCGCATCAGCACCTTGAAAGATTCCGGCGTACCGGGGCGCGGAATAGCTTTGCCTTTGACAATGGCATTCAGCGCTTCATTCCGCCCCTGCATATCGTCCGACTTCACAGTCAGCAACTCTTGCAAAGTATAAGCGGCGCCGAACGCTTCCAGCGCCCAGACTTCCATTTCTCCGAACCGCTGACCCCCCTGCTGCGCTTTGCCGCCCAAAGGCTGCTGCGTTACCAGCGAGTAAGGGCCTGTGCTACGGGCGTGGATCTTATCGTCTACTAAGTGAACCAGCTTCAGCATATAGGCGATGCCGACTGTGATCGGGCGATCGAACGGTTCCCCAGTTCGGCCATCGTAGACAATAGTCTTACCGGGGTGCTTTTCATTAAACACCCAAGGCTTGCCGGTTTTTTCGCGTGCCTCCTGTAGCTTGCCGTGTACGGTTTCGCGCGACTTTTCAGCCCCGTGCATTTCATCAAAAGGCACCATCTTGAACCGCATCGACAGATTTTCGCCCGCCCATCCTAGCAAGCACTCAAAAATCTGACCCACGTTCATCCGCGACGGTACGCCCAAGGGATTGAGCACTATGTCAACGGGAGTTCCGTCGGGCAAATAAGGCATATCCTCCATCGGCAGAATGCGGGACACAATACCCTTATTTCCGTGGCGGCCGGCCATTTTGTCGCCGACTTGAATCTTGCGCTTTTGAGCCACGTAGACGCGGACGACCATGTTGGCGCCGGGGGGCAGTTCGTCGCCCTGTTCGCGGGTAAACACCCGCACGTCCACCACGCGGCCTTTTTCGCCGTTAGGGACGCGGAGGGAATTGTCGCGCACGTCGCGGGCTTTTTCGCCGAAGATTGCCCTCAGCAGTTTTTCTTCCGGCGGTTGGTCGGATTCGCCTTTGGGGGTGACTTTGCCCACTAGGATGTCGCTGGCTTCTACCCAAGCACCTTTGCGGATAATGCCCTGTTCGTCTAGCTGACGCAGCGCGTCTTCGCCGACGTTAGGAATTTCACGGGTGATTTCTTCGGGGCCGAGTTTGGTTTGGCGGGCTTCGATTTCGTATTTTTCAATGTGGATCGATGTGTAGACATCTTCGTACACCAAACGCTCGCTAATTAGCATGGCGTCTTCGTAGTTGTAGCCTTCCCAGGGCATATAAGCTACGAGGATGTTGTGACCCAGAGCGAGTTCTGCCCCTTCGGTGGAGGAACCGTCGGCGAGCACTTGACCTGCTACGACGCGATCGCCCTCATAAATCAGCGGACGCTGGTTTAAGCAAGTATCCTGGTTAGAACGCTGATATTTTTGCAGTTCGTGTTCGATGCAGCCAGCATATTTTTGCTTCCAAACCGAGGGCTGTTTGACTTTGAGATCGTCGTATTCCTTAATCAGGAAATGTTCTTCGCTGGAATTCGATTCGGCATCTACAGCCAGGGGTTTGACAATAATCCGGGTAGCGTCGATGTAAATCACCTCGCCGTCGATCCGGGAAACCACAACCATCCCGGAATCTCTGGCCGCCTGAGCTTCCAAGCCCGTACCGACTAGGGGCCGTTCTGGTTTCAGTAGCGGCACAGCTTGCCGCTGCATATTCGATCCCATCAGAGCTCGGTTGGCGTCGTCGTGTTCCAAGAACGGAATCAGCGATGTCGCGACGGAGACGATTTGCACGGGCGAAATCGCCATGTAGTCCACCTGCATCGGAGTGGTGGTAGTGAATTCTTGGCGGTAGCGGACGGCTACGGTTTCGCCCAAGAGGTTGTTGTTTTCGTCGAGGCTGATGTCTCCGGGGGCGACGCGCAAATCGTCTTCTTCATCGGCTGTCATGTAAACAGGGGCTTTGTCGCGCAGCACCCGTCCTTTTTCTACTGGATAAAAAGGAGTTTCGATGAAGCCGTAGGGGTTGACGCGGGCGTGGGTTGCTAAGGAACCGATCAGACCGGCGTTGGGGCCTTCTGGTGTTTCGATCGGGCAAATCCGGCCGTAGTGGGACGGGTGAATGTCCCGTACTGCAAACCCGGCGCGTTCCCGAGTCAGACCTCCAGGGCCCAAGGCGGAAAGCCGACGTTTGTGCGTCAGTTCTGCCAGAGGGTTGGTTTGATCCATGAACTGGGATAGCTGGGAGGAACCGAAGAATTCCTTGATTGCTGCTACCAGCGGTTTGGGGTTGACCAGAGAAGCGGGGCTGAGGGAGTCGGCATCCGAGACGGTCATTCTTTCGCGGATAATCCGTTCTAAGCGGTTGAGTCCGACTCGGACTTGGTTTTGCAGCAGTTCTCCGACACTGCGGACGCGACGGTTGCCTAAGTGGTCGATGTCGTCGGTGGAGCCGATGTCGAATTCGAGGTTAATTAAGTAGTCGATCGCCGTCAAGATATCTTGGGATGTCAGCACCCGCATGGTATCGGGGACTGTCAAGCGCAATTTTTTGTTGAGTTTGTAGCGGCCGACTCGGCCCAAATCGTAGCGTTTGGGGTCGAAAAAGCGCGAGTTAAGGAGCTGTTCGCCGCCCGCTACGGTGGGGGGTTCACCTGGACGGAGTTTGCGGTAGAGCTCCATCAAAGCTTCTTCTTCGCCGAATTGTCCTTCTTTCTCGATCGTCTTTTGGAAGTATTCCGGGTGCCGCAGGGAGTCGTAGATTTCGCCGTCGGTGAGGCCGAGGGCTTTGAGCAGCACCTGAGCCGATAGTTTGCGGGTTTTGTCGATTCTGACCCAGACTAAATCGTTTTTGTCTGTTTCAAACTTGAGCCAAGCGCCTCGGTTGGGGATGAGCGAGGCGTTATAGGAACGGCGACCGTTTTTGTCGGTTTCCGATTTGTAGTAGACGCCGGGGGAACGCACGATTTGGTTGACAATCACCCGTTCCGCGCCGTTGATGATGAAAGTGCCGCGCTCGGTCATCAAGGGCAAATCGCCGATGAAGACTTCTTGTTCTTTGATTTCCCCTGTTTCTTTGTTAATCAGGCGGGTGGGGACGTACATTTGCACCGAGTAGGTGCTGTCCCTGCGCTTGGCTTCGTCCACGTCGTATTTTGGGCGCTTGAGTTTGAAGTCTTTGCCCATGAAGTGAAGTTCCAGCTTCCCGGTGTAGTCTGTAATCGGGGAGAAGCTGTCGAGTTCTTCGATCAGCCCGGCTTCTAGGAACCAGCGAAAACTTGCCCGCTGGATTTCGATCAAATCGGGCAAGGTGAAGGCGAATTCTGTGTAATCTTTAGTGGTCATGGGTGTCCTTTTTCCGCAGTGGCTCTAGCTTTTTACATGGCGCCAAGGCTGGGCTTTTTTACCTTGTTGCGTTTTTTTGATTGATTGTGTGAGAGAATTTATATGATGTTTTCGATCGCCTACCAACTGCTGCAACGGTTATTTTTTCGGGTTGCTCGCAGTATTTTTGTGCGGATTTTGGTTTCGATCGAGATGCTTTTAGCTCCGATCTCGTGGTGTTCCAGGGTAAATCCCCTACACTTTTGACTCCTAAAATTGACTGGACAGCTATTGCCAAATTGCTGAGGTTCCAAGTTTCTTCGCTATGTGTAAGTTTGAGGTATTGCGTGAAGTTTTTGGCGATCCCGAAGGTTGGCGTACTCGCGTTGTGTTGGCCTCAAGCGGGCGACATCGCAGTCGCGGATACTAAGCCAACGCCCGATCGGTTGGTTCTTTTATTATAGGACGCAAATCCCATCGCAGCAGGCAACGCCAAAAGAATCTCACACAAAGGATGAATCCGGTTTTTCTGGCAGGATAGAAATGGGATTATCCCTATAGCTTGCCCCTAAATCGACCTGTTTTCCTCGTTTCTCTGTTCTGCTATAACTAAACTGAAAAGCCGAATAGCTGACAGGCATTTTCGGTTGTCTGCTGGGACAAAGTTAAGAGAGAAACTCCTCTCAATTTAGCAACTTGCTCGGCTACGTAGTAGACGTAGGCTGGTTCGTTGCGTTTTCCCCGCTGGGGTACGGGGGCGAGAAAAGGGCAATCTGTCTCGACTAGGATGCGATCGCTATTTACCATACAAGCTGATTCTTGTATTTGCAAGGCTTTTTTAAAGGTGACTGTTCCGCTAAAACTGATGTAGAAACCTAGGTCTAAAAACCACTGGGTTTCTTCGGGTGTGCCTCCCCAGCAGTGCATGACCCCGCGCACTGGCCCCCGTGTTTGCCAAAAGTTCCTCAGCATTTCGGCCATTGGGGCGGCGGCGTCGCGACAGTGGATAATGACTGGTTTGTCAAGTTCCTGGGCGATTGAAAGCTGTGCCTCAAACACTTTAAACTGGTGTTCTCGATCGTCAGCTTTAAAAAAGTCCAGTCCGGTTTCGCCGATCGCCACTACCCTAGAGTCCGAACTTGCTAATTCCCTAATCTGGCTGGCAGTCTCGTCTTTCCACTTGTCCGCATCTAGGGGGTGGAGTCCAACCGCAAAGGACACTTCTGCAAACTGGTTGGCGATTGCTTGAATACCGGCAAACTCTTCTGGCTCTACACAAGAATGAACCAGCCGAACTACACCAGCTTCGCGCCAGCGTTCTCGAATGGCTTCTAACTCAGATTTGTAGATTTCAAAGTTGATATGAACGTGAGTGTCGATGAGCTGCATGGGGGAAGCAGATTAGAGGTGATACGGGAGAGTCTTGGTGGGATAGGGCGGGGGGGGAGTGAGAGAGTCTGGGAGTGGGAGTGGCAGAGAGTGTGCGGGAAAAATCTTCCGTCTTCTTTCTTCCTTCTTCCTGCTTCACGCTTGACAATCAAGCATCCAGGATACCCGCCACGTGATTCATCCGTCCAGAAATAAAAAACCTGTATCCGATGAAACTTGCCGAACGTATTTATCCGTGGGGTCAATGCTTCAATCGAAAATCGAAAATCGAAAATCGAAAATCGAAAATCGATTGACTTCTTCCCTCAACATCCATCCCTTCAATCTTGTACACTGCTTCGTTGCCGAACTTTCTGCTTCCTTAAGACGCTACCGAGGATGTTTCGTGTGGCTTGAGGGTTCTTGCCAAGCGGGACTTTTTGCGAGCGCCGTTGTTGCGGTGGAGTACACCTTTTTTGACAGCTTTGTCAATTTTGCTGTATGCCTCAGACATTCGCTGTTGGACTTCTTGCATTAATTCCGGGCTCGGAGCTGCTGCGTACTTGTCTACGGCAGCGAAATACTTCTTCATCAAAGTTTTGACCGCTGACTTGTAAGATTTGTTGTACAAGCGGTTACGTTCGGCGATTTTGACTCGTTTGACGGCGGACTTAATATTTGCCATAGTTCAGTTGCTGGAAGTAGGTATTCATTGATACACCCTAGTCTCAAGACAGTCCCAAGACAGGGGGATTTTGAAGGACAACCTTTTCGGGATCGATCCGCAAAAAGCTTGATTTTTAAGAGCGGAGTGAGACAGCCACTCTCGATTCGCTCAGATTGAGATTCAGATTGAGCTGAATCTGTGGCTACTTTTTGGCGAGGCCCGCGCAATAATTTTTTATTGACTCATTTAACTGCCTGTTTTTTACCCCTGACAATACCCACAGGTATGACACGGGTGTTACGGAGGCGTTTTGCGGTGTTTCCACCGTCACGAGTTAAAGTCACGGTTTCTTGCGCGCAATTTTCAAGTATACAATAATTTGGCGTTTTTTTATAAAAAAAATATCAGGTGTTGGAAAAACTAATATAGCACCTATTTTGCTTAAAATCCAATTCTCGGAAAAATCCAAGTTAAGCTATAACAAAGAATACGGGTTATTTGGGCTTCGGCAAGAAGCACTTACCGAAGGTAGAAGGTAAAAAGCTGAAGGTAGAAGGTAGAAGGTAGAAGACAGCCGGATCAGAAGGTAGAAGGTAGAAGGCAGAATCAAAATTCTCCCCCTCGAACACTCTCCCTCTCGGATATTATCGGGGTCGGACACTCTCCCCCTCTGCGTTCCCACCCTCTCCCTCCGCAACCGGTTCTCTGGCGGGCAATTCAAGAGAGAAGGTCGTGACTTGTCCTCAGTGTTGCAAAATCCTCGACAGAGATTTAAATGCTGCACTGAAGCCTTGGAAAATGCCGCGACTCTCGCGGTTTAAGCTTGTGGACTGGTGGTGGCCTACTTCTCTAGGAGATCGCCACAAAAATCCCCAATTGTCAAGCAAATGTTAGTGAAGTTATAGACGGCATTCCTAATCTCCATGCTGCGAATCATTACTCAGTGGGTTGAGGCACAAGCTGAACTGCGACGGATCTGCGATCGCACCCATGACGAACTTGTCGTTCACAAAGAAGCCACCGTGCGGGAGGTGCTGCAAGCTGTAAGGCGCAGAGGCGATCAGGCTGTGCTGCACTACACTGCTGAATTTGACCGCATGACCCTAAATGTGGAAGATTTACGGGTGAGTGGCGCCGAATTGGATGCTGCTTACCAACAGGTGTCGAAAGAATTATTAAATGCAATCCGGCTGGCTTGCAAACAGGTAGAGGCGTTTCACCGACAGCGCGTACCCAAGTCTTGGGTGCAGTTTGGCGATGACGAGATTGTTTTGGGCAAGCGCTACACGCCGGTCGATCGAGCGGGAATCTACATTCCTGGCGGCCAGGCTTCCTATCCAAGCTCGGTGATCATGAATGCGGTTCCTGCGAAGGTCGCCAAGGTGCCGAGACTGGTGATGTGTACTCCCCCCGGACAGGAGAAGAAAATGAATCCTGCGGTGCTGGTAGCGGCTCAGGAAGCGGGAGTTGATGAGATTTATCGGGTAGGCGGGGCGCAGGCGATCGCGGCTTTGGCTTACGGTACGGAAACTATTCCGAAGGTGGATTTAATTACTGGGCCGGGGAATATTTACGTCACCCTCGCTAAAAAACTGGTTTACGGGACTGTGGGGATCGATTCTCTGGCTGGCCCGTCGGAAGTGCTGATTATTGCGGATGGTTCGGCGAATCCTGTACACGTGGCTGCGGATATGTTGGCTCAAGCTGAGCACGATTCGATGGCGTCGGCAATTCTGCTGACGGCGGATTCGGTGCTGGCTAGGAAGGTGGTAGCTGAGGTAGACAGACAGTTGGCAAATCACCCGCGCCGAACTTTAACAGAAAAGGCGATCGCCAACTATGGTTTAGTCGTAGTAGTTGACTCGATCAAAGCGGCGGCGGAACTCTCTAACGAGTTTGCCCCGGAACACTTGGAATTGCAAGTTGCAGATCCCTGGGCTTTGCTCGACCAAATTCGCCACGCTGGGGCGATTTTCTTGGGCTGCTCAACGCCGGAAGCTGTAGGTGATTATTTGGCTGGCCCGAATCACACTTTGCCGACTTCTGGGGCTCCGCGCTATGCGTCGCCACTGGGTGTCGAAACTTTTATGAAGCATTCGAGTTTGATTCAATATTCGCCGGCTGCACTTAAGAAGGTGAGTAGGGCGATTAATGTGTTAGCCGAAGCAGAGGGGCTTCCTTCTCACGCTGATTCGGTGCGGCTGCGGACTGAAAATGAGGGAAAAACTGAGTTTTAGATGGTAAATTTGAGATGGGCGATCGGCAAAATACATAGGTAGTCCAAAACAAGTGAAATGCAATGAAAGGAAGCAATTCTCTTGCGATTATGGTAGCTTTACATTCTCTGACAAGCGGCCCAGTTTATTTGCACCTACCTACTTACGCACTGCGGGCTTAAGAAACCCGGTTTCTTCAAGTATCTTGCTGAAATGACGCAATTATGTTAAGAAATCGGGTTTCGGGGTAGGTAATAATGATGTTGGTGGGAAGCGCGAAATTGTGGAAAGTAGGCGACAATCAGCGAAAAGTTAAAGTCTAAATATCTGAAATTTAAAGGTGCATGGTATTGAATACTGTTTTGGTAGCGATCGACAATTCAGAGTTAGCGACTCAGGTATTGCAAGTTGTAGGACAATTTCAGCTAGAACCGACGGCAAAGGTGATTCTAGTTCATGTTGTCAGTTCTGGTAGGTCGGATTTTGACGCGGTTGTCGATCGACCTCACGCTCAGGGAGATGAGATTGCTTACCGAGAGGTGGAGAAGTTACTGCAATCTTATCAGGAAAAGTTGCCTTGCCAGAGCGAATTGGAGATTGTTTCGGGACAACCTGCCGAAGAAATTGTGCGTTTGGCTCATATTTATAAGGCCGATTTAATTGCGATAGGCTGTCGGGGTTTGACGGGTTTAAAGCGGATTTTGGAGGGTTCGGTGAGTGCGGAGGTTGTGGCTGAGGCTCCTTGTTCGGTGTTAGTGGTGCGGGCGAAGTAAGTAGGCTGGTAAATGCGATCGACTATTGCATTCACATAAACCAAGACATAGCCTTTCTCAGAAAGATGAGGTACTATCCGGCATAGGGCATAGGGCATAGGGCATAGGGCATAGGGCATAGGGCATAGGGCATACCTCACTTTTTTGAGAAAGGCTATAGCTATTAATATCATTTGTTAGTTGAATGCAAAAATTAACGAATTATCAAATATATGCTATTTTGTCAATTTACCGACCAACGGAAAAATAAAAAACTTCCCGTAAGCGATCGCTTTTAACCGCAGATTAACGGGGCTACAAAAAGGGCGATTCACGATCGGGATAGCTCCGCTTCAGGCTCCTTTGAGGAATTGATATTATGATAGACAAAGAACCAATGGCTAAGCATTATCATCTATGCCTCCAACTGCGAATTGTCTAAAAATTCCTCTGCGCGGTGTTCTGGTTGTTCCATTTGTTCTACAAATCTTTACAGCAGTGAGCATAACAGGCTGGCTTTCCTTACGCAATGGACAAAAAGCGGTTAACGATGTGGCGGCTCAACTTCGTCAGGAACTAATAGCACGCATTGAAGGAGAACTCAAGCAATATATCAACAAACCTCATGATATCAATCGTGTGAATTCAGTCGCTTTTGCACAGGGCCACATGGACATGGTGAATGGCCGCAACGCTAAGCAACTTTTAACCCAAGTGCAAATATCCCCTTTTGTTTTTTCATCCTATTGTGGCGATGCTCAAGGATATTATCTTGGTGCGACTCGTCGAGGGTCAAAAATCGCGATGACTGCGAGTAATAAAGAAACAAACTATCATTTTTCTTTTTATGAAATGGATAATTGGGGCGATCGGCAAAAATTCCTAGAACAGATAAACTCTTCTTACGATCCTCGCCAACGCCCCTGGTATCTTTCTGCTGTGAAAGCAGGGAGGCCTACTTGGAGCAATATTTTTGTGAATATTGTCAACAATGGTAAGCCGGCAATTACTGCCAGCGAACCTGTCTATGACTCAGAAGGTAAACTTGTGGGTGTCTGTGCCACTCTTGTTGTCCTCTCAGAAAATTTAAGGGAATTTCTGGGAAGTTTGTCTATTGGTAAAACAGGTAAGGCTTTTGTGATGGAGCGATCGGGTTCAATGATTTCTAGTTCAACAAAAGAGCCACTAATCAAAGGACAAGGTAAAGCTCAGAAGATGATTGACGCCGTGGAAAGTAGCGAACCATTTGTGCGGGAGACAGCTAAATATTTGCAGAAATATTTTGGTAACTTTGACCAAATTCATAAATCAGAACAGTTAGAATTCACCCTCAACAGTGAACGGCAGTTTGTTCAGTTGCTACCGCTGAATGATGGTAGAGGCATGGATTGGCTAATTGTAGTCGTCGTGCCTGAATCGGATTTTATGGAGCAAATAAATTATAATAGAAATACGACGATTATCCTTTGTCTGTTATCACTGGTAATCGCAACAGGATTAGCAATTATCACTTCACAATGGATAGCTAAACCTATTCGGCAATTGAGTCAAGCCAGTCAGGCGATCGCCAGTGGAAATTTCGAGCAAAATGCTCCCGACACTCTCGTAGAGGAATTGGTAACTTTATCAGTATCTTTTAATCAAATGAGTCACGAATTAAAGAACTCTTACCACACCCTTGAACAAAAAGTAGAAGAACGCACTCAAGAACTACGGGAAACTCAAGCCCAACTCATCCAAAGTGAGAAAATGTCATCTCTGGGGCAACTGGTAGCCGGGATTGCCCATGAAGTGAATAATCCCGCGAATTTTATTCACGGTAATTTATCTCATCTTAGCCAATATACCCAAGATTTACTAGAGCTAGTACAGCTTTATCAAAAGTATTATCCCCAGCCGGTATCGGAGATTCAAGCCAAGTCGGAAGATATTGAAATCGAATTTTTGAGCGAAGACTTATCAAAAATGCTCAAGTCTATGAAAGTAGGTTCTGAACGTATCCGCGATATTGTTAAATCTCTACGGAATTTTTCTCGATTGGACGAAGCAGATTTCAAAGCTGTCGATATCCATGAAGGCATTGAAAGCACCCTGATGATTCTGCAAAATCGTCTCAAGCCCAGACACACACATCCAGAGATTGAAGTGATCAAAGAGTACGGTACTCTGCCGCAGATCGAATGTTATGCAGGACAACTTAACCAGGTATTTATGAATATTCTGACAAATGCTCTGGATGCTTTAGATGAGCGAGATCGGGGGGAGAAAAAGACAATTCGGATTAGTACGAGTCTGTATAACTCAAAATTGGTCAGAATTTGTATTGCTGATAATGGGTGTGGCATCACAGAGGAAGTCAAAAAACGGCTATTTGACCCATTTTTTACAACCAAGCCCGTAGGAAAAGGTACGGGAATGGGGATGTCTATTAGTTATCAAATTGTGAGCAAAAAGCATAAAGGGAAACTTTGGTGTACATCAGAACCCGGAGAAAGAACAGAGTTTTGGATCGAAATTCCCCTAAATCAAAGTGTTATTTAGTTGAGGATATTCGCGAACTGTGGCATTATCTTGCCGAACCCCATGAATCGGGTCTATCGATTTTAGATTTTAGATTTTAGATTTTAGATTGAAGCATGGACCCCACGGATAAATTCGGGGGCAAGTTTATCGGATAAGCTGTCGCGCATTTAAATTGTAGGTTCAGGGCGGGCGGGACGCTAGGGCCCCTACTCCCCACAATAGTTTGATTATTTTTTGACATACAATTTAAATGCCGCAACAGCTTACAGGTTTTTTATTTCTCCACGGATGAATCCGGGGGCTTGTATCCTCGATGCTTTCGGTTACTTCAAAGCTGTGGAACCTTCAATTTTGATTTTTGATGGCCCGTTTCCCGATATCACCGAACCGCGCGAGATGAGCGGGAAAACCGCATAACCGCTGCAATCTGTAGAGTAGATATTAACCCTATTGCTGCAATCCCTTACTGTGCAAATTCTGCTCGATGTGGTGCATTTCCTTCATATCCTCACCAGCAACTATCCCGTAAATTTCCGTGTAGATTTTCCCGTATTTAACCTTCTCTAAAGCCGACAGGATTATCAAGTCCTTGCGATCGATTTCTGGTTTCAGGGTGACAAGAATGGATTCCAAAGTCCCATCCATTCGGCAGTCACTGGAATATTTAGCCACCTCCTTTCCCCGCCCCAGTAAGGTATGGCGCTGTAAGCAAAGCGGAGTCGATCCATTAACTCGGAAATTGGCATCAATGGCATACAACTCTCCCTCCGAGTCTTCCAGCACGTCGAAGCCAATAACGCCGAAATAACCCTGTTGGTGAGCATATTTACCAATAGCGGCAATCATCTCAAAAAACCTACTCATGTCGGTTTCGCGGTAGTGAATTAGTCCGCCTAAATAGCTGCCCTCTGGAGTGACAAGTTGGCCGGTAGTGCCGATAAGCGTGATATTTCCCGTTTTGCTTACATAGAACTGCACGCAATAGTTCTGGACTTCATTCTTGACGAATTCCGAGACAATAATCGTATCCAGCAACTTAATATCGAGATATTTCCTCACTTCCTGCAAGCAGTAGTTCAGATCGCTGGCGCTTTTGATAATATAAGTGCCTTCTCCAGAAAGTCCGTGGGATGTTTTAATCAAGTAGGGGAATTGCTCTGGTAACTGAATGCTTTCGAGATTGACTTCGTGCAGATTGTAGGTTTGGTATTTCGGACATTGCACCCCTAATTCTGCTAGGGTTGCTTTGCTGAGCAAGTGGTAGTGGATGTCGGGATGGACGGCGTGTTTTTCGGGTTTGAGATTGTCGAAGGGAAATAGAGTCAGGAGTTTGTCAAAGCGATCGCTTACGCTGAGATCTTCGAGATAAGTTGAGCAGTCTATCATCTCC
The DNA here is from genome assembly GCF_036705145.1 of Microcoleus sp. B5-D4. Classification (NCBI taxonomy): domain Bacteria; kingdom Bacillati; phylum Cyanobacteriota; class Cyanophyceae; order Oscillatoriales; family Microcoleaceae; genus Microcoleus; species Microcoleus sp. B5-D4. The sequence continues at coordinate 45,366 of NZ_JAUBTV010000034.1, forward strand.
ATACTGCTGTTGCTGAAGCCAAAATGCTCCCGCCAATAGTCAATCAGCGAGTTTGGCGGCTCATTAATTACAATCCCTGGGATGGCATCGCCTAACACAGCCAGATTTTTCCAAGGTTCCTTCTGGCCAATCTTGTCGAAAGAAGTTTTGGTGGCTTCACTGCTGCCGTCTTGAATAAAGTATTTTTTCCTGTTGGGGTAAGCAGCCCAACTGGCAGTTGCAGGATAATTTAGGATGAACGCATAACATCCATCTGTGATGTCTGGAGCAAACAAATCGGAAAGAGAATTACCCTGAAAGTAAGGAAAGTCGTATGTTGAGTTCATAGAAACATCCAAGTCTAGTTTGAATTGAACTGTTTTTCCGGCCACTAAGTAGCTCGACATAATTAAAAGTAGGGTGGGCAATGCCCGCCCTACAAATTGAAAAAATGTTTATTGATGTCCAGCTAGTTAATACCTAGGAAACAAGATATTAGTTGCGGAATTTTAACTCTCTCCAACTAGAGAGAATGCAACCTCAATAACTTCAACGATGGACGAGTTGTTTTTTCTTAGTGAACACAGCCACCTTGTCCATTCCTTCGGTTCTATAAGCACAAGCCATGTCCGTTGAGTTATGCGCCCAGCCAACCCGCCCTTGAGGGTCAATGAGGATGCACCCAGCTTCTCCTGCTACCTTAGAGGCCAGAGTCTCAATTGCCATCTTCGCTGCTTCGTCTGGGTGCTTGCCGGACGCTAGAATGTCGATCGCCCTCTTAGCTAGAACTACTGGCATAATCGACTCGCCATCGCCTGTGGTCGAGCAACCGCCCTGTTCATTTTCTGCAAACAAGCCTGAGCCGATAATGGCGCTGTCGCCGACGCGACCGGCGGGCTTATTCATAGTGCCGCCTGTTGAGGTACCGGCAACTAAGGTGCCACTACTATCTAAAGCTACACAACCAACGGTATTGGGGCGGTCAATAACTTCTTTTTCCTCCTCCCACTCTTCCTGTTGCTCATCCGCGATTAAGTCTTCTTTTGCAGACATCTCGGCTCCATTTTCTGCTGCAAAATGTTCGGCGTGATCCGCTACTAAGAACATGGGTTTTTTATCCATAATCTTTCGGGCCACTGAGATGGGATGGCGCACGCCTTGAACATTGGCGAGGGCTCCCCAAGCTAATGAACGGCCTTCCATGATCGCTGCGTCTAGCTCTACCTCTCCCTGGTTGTTGAGAACCGATCCAAAGCCTGCGTTAAATGTCTGGTCAGCTTCGAGAACCCGGATAGCTGCCTCAACAGCTTCTGCTGCTGTACCCCCGCTTGTGAGCACTGCCCAACCAGCTTCGGCTGCTGCGGTACAGCCTGCATTGTTGGCTGCAACCTTCTCTTCTGAGATGGTTTTTGCTCCACCATGAACAATAATACTCAGTACCATAAATTTCCTTTGTTTTTATCTTAAGCTCTACTTAAAAATTTATTACATTAATCAATTTTTAAGTAGTTTTTTCTCCCTCATAGTTTTATAGATTAGCGGTGTTTAATTTGGGGTTCTTCTATCTTCAGAGATAATTATTTTTGTCGAGCTTGGTGTTCCTTCAGACCTGGCTATTTACAAATTATTAATAGATATCTGACCAAAGTTATGTCAATAGTGTGAGGCAATTTGGCTTCGAGTTAGTTAGGGAAATTGAAAGATTTAGGGAGTAAAAAGGGGGTAAAATTTAAGGCGATGCACTACACATTAACAGGCAAAATTGGTAAAGGTGAAGAAGGAGACTTTGAGAGACAATAAGTGCGATCGGGCTTCACCTTACTCTGAGCCTTTATACTTACCCGCCAAAAACTCCCGCAGCCGCAACAAACTAGCCGTTTGCCCCAAATTCAGTGGCAGCAGCCACACTCCCTCCAACCGAGACTGCACCCAACCGTCGCCCCCATACCACTGGTGAAAAATCAAAATGATCTCCCGCTCAAAGAATGTAGCGATCGAGCTTTGGGCTTTTATGATTAATCTAAATTGTGTAGCCTGTCTTTGATTTTTGTGCGAGTCCTTAAAGTAGACTGACAGCGTTCCCAGTAAATTTTAGCGACGGCATCGCCCGGATTCTGACGCCAACACTCGGCAAACAGCCGCGCTGCCTCACCAAACTTCCTTTCCGAGTAAATTTCCAAAGCTTCGGCAAACAATTGCAGCGTAGCTAACTTGCCCTGTTTGATTTCGGGCCCATCAGCATCAAACACCTCATAAACTGTTACTAATTCCGATTTTCCCTTAACTTTTACTGTGTCGAGAGTGCGGATTGCGTACTTGGATGGATTTTCTAAACGCGAGTAAGTTTCCTGGGTGATTAACAGCGACACCCCATAATTTTTTGTCAACCCTTCTACGCGAGAGGCTAAATTAACCGCATCGCTGATTACCGTACCATCCATGCGATTTTGTCCGCCTACCGTTCCCAACATCAAAGAACCCGTATTAATGCCAATCCCAATTTGAATCGGCGCATTGCCAGAATTAGCCCGAATTTGATTGTATTCAACGAGGCGATGCAGCATGGCAATTCCCGCGTTCACAGCATTGTCAGCTTCACCGCTAAACAGCGCCATAATCGCATCGCCAATATATTTATCAATAAACCCATTATTTGTATTAATGACGGGTTCCATGCGACTGAGATAAGAATTAATAAACTTGAAATTGTCCTCCGGCGTCATTGTTTCTGAAAGCGTGGTGAAGTCGCGAATATCGGAAAATAGTACCGACATTTCTAACTGCACTTGGTCGCCCAATTCCACATCAATAATACTTGATTTCTCTAAAAACTGGAGGAATTGACTGGGGACGAAGCGCTCGTAAGCTTTGTTAAGTTGAGCCAACCTCGTTTCATTTTCGCGGACTTCGGTGTAAAGCTTAGAATTTTGAATCGAAATAGCAGCCTGTCCAGATAACACTTTTAATAGTTCCACTCTTTCTGGCGTAAAAGCTCCGGCTGTCAGATTATTTTCTAGGTAAACAATACTGACGATTTGAGATTGGTTAATCAGGGGTACACATAAAATTGATTTGGGCTGATTTTTTTGGATGTAGGGGTCGTTAGTAAATTGTCCCTCTCGAACTGCATCATCTAATACCACGCTTTCTTGAGTGCGGGCCACATAATTGACAATTGCGGAGGAAAGTTCTTGACAGGTTTCAACGGAGATTGACTGCAACACGGTAACTTGTTCTGAATTTATTGTCCCTTCAGCTTCAATTAACAGCGTTCCCTGGTATGACAAAATCAGATATCCTCTTTGCGCCCCTGCACTTTCCATCAAAATTTTCATTAAGCTAGACATTAGGTGATCGAGCCTTATTTCACCTGAAATCGCCTGAGAAGCTTTCATAACTGTGGTGATATCTAGATTACTACCCGAACCAGTAGTCGTCACTGTTGCGGTAGTTTTAGTGTTTTTATTTGGCGATTGAATAGGTTTCAATAACTGGGGATATCGCGTTTCTAAATCCCTTACTTTAGCAGTGGCTCCCCATTGAACATAACAATAATACGCCTCAATCATGTAGAGTTGGGCAAATTTTTCTTTGCCCCATTCTAGGTAAAATTTGGCGGCTAGTTCGTTGGCAAGGGCTTCTTCGTTGAGGAATAGATTTTCTTTGGCAAGGGAGATGGCGCGATCGTACATTTCAATGGCCTCAGCTTTATTGCCCAAAACTCGATAGCGTTCTGCCTCAACTAAATACCATTTATGCAGATAATTCATGGGAGCATTTTCCGCCCACTGTTGTAAAGTGGTTTGATGTGTTTGTACCTGAGCGATAATTTCTACTTGCTCAATTTCTAGCTGTGTGGGAAATAGCGCCAAGTGTGTTAGGGCGGCATAGAAAGGGAAAATGGGAAAATAAACACTTCCCGATACTGCCATCAAATACGAATTAACTTGGGTAATGTGGTATATGGCAGCCGAATAATTCCCAAACGAGTAAGCAAGAAGTAGTTTGTTGATGTAGATAAAAGCGAGCGCTGTGAATTCATTGTTATGATAGCGCTTAGGAATAATTACAGTTTCATCGTATGCAGTTCCTATTAAGCAATCCGGTTGACTCACACATTCCGTCAAATTCTGCACCGTCTGCCGCATCATATCCAAATCATCCTGAGCAGAATATTGCTTCACCCGATCTAAGGCAGTGCTGTAATCTGCTAGTTCGGCTCCCCAATTGTCTAGTTCTACCCCACCGAAAAAGTTGGCATAAAAGTAAATAGTTATGTTGTAGCCAGCGTATAGAAAATCGCCCGTTTCCATGCCCGCCGTGTAGCCATCTTTCAGCGTCGGTACCGTTGCCCAGAGAGCTTCTTGGTGATGCTGAATAAAGCAACTAAACACAAACAGAATCATGGACTTTAATTCGGGCACATTGAACCGATCGAGCAATGAAAGTGCCAATTTACCAAAGGCATAACCCGTTTCCCCCTTTCCTAAAAAGGCACACAGAACCATCCCGTGCATGGCATACCCCACCGTCGATGCGGGTGCATTCCCAAAGGAGAGCGATAAACTCACCATCGTGGAGGTAACTAGGGGCAGCAAACCGGGCATTGCTTGAAAAACGGGTGCACCTAACATTCTTAAGAGTTGCATAGCTGCCCGATTCTGTGGATTTGTCATCAAAGGCAAGTCAAGCAGTTGCTCGATCTGTCGGCCCTGAAGTTGGCTAGCCAGGGCTTGCAGCGCTTTACCAATCGTGGCTTTGTCAGGTTCGCTGGGGAGATCGATCCCCAGTAGTCGCAGGGCATCTCTACCCACTGCGATCGCCTCCAACATCTTGCCCTGGGCTGCATGAGTAGCGATTTGAATTTCGTAAATTTTAATTTTGTCTAAAATCGTCTTAGCTTCTTGCAATACCAATGCTGCCATCTGTTCCATACCCTCAAAGTCAGCATTCAAATAGGCAGCTTCGGTAGCAGCAACATAGAGATTCAGGGTCAATTCATACTGAAGAAGCCAGCAGTTGGCTGTTAGTAGCTCAATCCCTGTTTGCAGATAGACCATTGCGGCTGCGTAGGCGGTAGAATTTCTGGCCTTACCTCCCGCTTCTAAGTTGAGTAGGGCTAAGGCTTCTCGTTCGCTTAATTGATTGATTAACTCAATTCCTTGATTTAAATGCCCCACAATATCAAAGAGTTTTTCTTCTCTTTCTATGTCCGAATATTTGTGTAGGAGTAACTGTCCAATTTTGAGATGAGTAGCTTTTTTTTTGTTTTCTGGTATTAGGGAATAAGCTGCTTGCTGGACGCGATCGTGCAGGAACTTATAAATTGGGTTAGCCACAGACTCAGTAGGGTATTGAGCATCTGTCTGAAGGAAGTTATAGCCTTCTTTTATCAGTCTAATAAGTCCTTCTTGCAAGGCTTTCCAGAGTGCTGATGCCGTTTGTTCTGGTAATTGTTCGCTGACTATTGCCAATGTATCTAAATCAAACTGTGCCCCAATGCAAGCCGCCAACTTGAGAACATTCTGAGTTTCTTTCGGCAACTTCTGCAATTGCGCCGCCATAAACTCCACCACATCCGAGGCGTGGGTAAGTCTAGCTTGAGCAATATCGCACTGCCAATGCCCTAGATCCCAGTCAAAGATAATTTGACCATCTTCATACAGCGACTTGAGGAATTGAGTAGAGAAAAAGGGATTACCTTTGGTTTTTTGATAAACCAGTTCTGTCAATGGCCCGGCAAAGGATAAATTACAAATCAGTGTATCTGCTACCAACTGATTGAGATAGGCTAAACTCAACGGTTGCAAGGTAATCGTATTCACTACTGCCCCAGACTTCACAATCTCATCCACAGTCAACATAAACGGATGAGCCGGTGATACCTCATTATCCCGATAAGCACCCAATACTAACAGATGCCCCGTATCTTCCATCAATAGTTGTAATAACTTCAAAGATGCTGAATCTGCCCACTGCAAATCGTCCAGAAACATCACTAAGGGATGTTCTGCTTGGGTAAATACTTGCACAAATTTCTGCATCAGCAGATTGAAGCGATTTTGGGCGGCACTCCCGGACAATTCTAGTGCAGGACTTTGAGCGCCAATGATGTGTTCTAACTCAGGAATCACCTCAATCAGCACTTGCCCACGGGAGCCTACTGCGGTGAGAATCATGGTTTTCCATCTGTGTAACTGAGCGTCACTTTCTGATAATAATTGTCCCATCAATTCGCGAAAAGCTTGCACAAATGCTGAGAAAGGAATATTGCGTTGAAATTGGTCGTATTTGCCTTTGATAAAATAGCCACGCTGTCTGGCGATCGGCTTGTGGACTTCGTTAACTACGGCGGTTTTACCAATCCCAGATAAGCCAGCCACCAGCATCATTTCGGCGCTACCTGTACTCACTCGTTCAAAGGCTGCTAATAGGTCATCAACTTCAGTTTCTCTGCCGTAGAGTTTTTCGGGAATCAGGAAACGGTCTGTAATATCCCGCGTTCCCAAGCCAAACAGCTCAATATTACCCGTTGCTTGTAATAGAACTAGACATCTCTCTAAATCGTGCTTGAGCCCTAATGCCGTTTGATAGCGGTTTTCCGCATTTTTCGCCATCAGTTTGCTGACAATTTGGGAGACGATTAGGGGAATTTCTGGCTTGATTTCGTGCGGGGTAAGTGGCTGTCTAGCAATGTGGCAGTGAACAAGTTCTAAAGGATCTTCAGTCTCGAAAGGTAGTTTTCCTGTCAGCAATTCGTAGAAGGTGATGCCGAGCGAGTAAAAGTCAGTCCGGTAATCGAGAGTGCGATTCATTCTCCCCGTTTGTTCGGGTGAAATATAGGCTAATGTGCCTTCTAAAATGTTGGGGTTTTTCAGGGTTGGCGTTTCTCGGGTTAGCTGAGTGGAAATACCAAAGTCGATAATTTTTAATTGTTTCGTTTCGGCGTTGTAAACAATATTTGAGGGGTTAATATCTTTATGAATGATGTTGGCGCTGTGAATTTTGCCTAATGCTTCCGTGGTGGCGATCGCAATTTGCAGAAACTCCTTTAGGCTAAACTTTCGCTGCTGCATCCAAATTGTCAAGGATTCCCCGCCAAAGTCCTCGACAAACATCACGAGGCTGTTTTGGTATTTTTGCAAGTCATAGACTTGCACAACTCCAGCCTCTTTCAACTCTTGGGTGATGCGGTATTCGGTGCGGTAGCGCACCAATTCTTGAGGTGTGGGGTAGCTTTCTTTGAGCAGTTTGAGGATAATTGGCCCTTTATCTGCTTCCCGAATCGCCCGGTAAACCAGAGAGTTGACACTTTCGTAAAGCAGCGTCTGGACAGCAACGCCTGGAATAGAGAGCATATTGATTTTTATGGTAAAAATTAAAGCTAACTCAAAACGCACTAGCTTTGTGTATACAATAGCGCGTTTGAAAGGAAAAAAAAATCTTTTTGTAACAAATGTTTAGTTTGTCCGGTAGCAGCCTGCAAATACTTTGTGGTTGCCCCGATCGCGATCGCCTAATTTGTAGGATGCCTCAACAGTCGATCGCACTTTTGCTTTCATTTTCAGCCCACATTACGCAGCCTGGAGTATCACACAGCATAATTACGCATAAAACTCTATTTTTAAAATAATAAATTATAGCTTTAAAAAGTTTTTTATCAGTCAATGTACGGTAGAAAACTATAAATTATAGCTTTATTGCTGGCTAAAAATAAGTAAAAACCGATCGTGACAGTTGAGGGTGCAGAATTTAGGTTTCAGGTAAAGCAACCGCCCTGATGGTGACGACGTTCTTAATAGCTAAGCCTGGGTCGCAGTTGACCGCACTTAGCAGCCAATACCTTAAAATTATAATTGTCAGATACGTGCTCTGCCAGCTAAAAGCTAATGAAACTAGCCTTATTTTCTATACATGGTGCTGCAATGCTAGCGCTCGCAGCCACTATTTTGAGTACAGCGGTGGTACAAGCACAACCCATTGTTCCTGCAGCCGATCGCACTGGCACTACTGTCACGCCTAGCGGCGATCGCTTGAATATTACAGGCGGCCAAACTTCTAGAGATGGAGCGAATCTTTTCCACAGTTTTCAACAGTTTGGGCTTAGCGAAGGGCAGATTGCTAATTTTATCTCTAATCACGCTATTCGCAACATTCTGGGTCGGGTAGTAGGCGGCAATCCTTCTATTATTAATGGTTTGATTCAAGTAAGTGGCGGCAATTCCAACCTGTTTTTAATAAATCCTTCGGGCATTATCTTTGGCCCTAATGCTAGCTTGAATCTTCCGGCAGCCTTTACAGCTACTACTGCTACTAACATCGGTTTTGATTCCGGTTTATTCAATGTGGCTGGAGCGAATGATTACAGTAAGCTGATAGGAACTCCGAACACTTTTTACTTTAATCTCAGCCAACCGGGAAGTATCCTCAATGCAGGTAATTTAGCTGTTATGCCGGGAAAAAGTATAACTTTAATCGGCGGTACTGTCGTCAGCACTGGTTCTCTCCATGCTCCCCAAGGTAATATTATTGTCGCTGCTGTCCCCGGTAAGAATGCTATTCGGCTTAGTCAAGAAGGACATTTATTAAGTTTAGAAATTGGGGTTGTTGGCGGGGAATTGTTGGCACAGAATGGGCAATTATCTCTGCCTTTGTCTCTTCCGCAATTGCTTGCGGGCCCAGGTGGGAACTCTGCTACTGGCGTCTCCGTTAACGGTGCAGGAGAAGTGGTTTTGACGGCGGGTTTGAGGGTGGAAAGCGGGGATGTGGCGATCGCTAGTTCTACTGTTAATAGTCAGAATGGTACACTCTCGGCTGCACGTAATCTCACTTTGGTAGAAAGCCAGCTACTTACGGAGAACAATTTGTTTCTGTTGGCAGGAGATACGGTGCGGGTGCGGGATGGCAGTTATCCTTTCAGGGCGATCGCAGGTGGCAATCTTACTATACAAGGTCATCAAAATATTGATATCTTCGCGCTAAATTACCCTAGCCCTGCATTCCAATCCGCAGGGGATATCACATTATTGAGCAATGGCACTGTTTCGGGTGATGCTCACTTCGCTGCGCGTGGTAATTTTTCTATTCTCACATTGTCTGGCAACGGCGGCAGTTTTCTGAGTTTGTACGACCCGATTATTAGCTCGGATGGAGATGTGAGATTTGGGGATTATACTGGAACCTCACTTAAGGTAGAAGCAAAAGGCGCGATCGCGGCGGGAGATATTACCATCAATGGGCCAGATACTACTTTGTCAGGTTCCGCCGATCCAGATGCGGCGGTGCTTTCAGGTAGTGCAGCTTTAATTTTGCGATCGGGGGTTTCGACTCTGGCGAATGCTGCCAATTTGCCGCCGAATGTCACCGAAGGGGAGACATTTTTTGCTTCACCGGGTGTTGCTTCGGGCAATAGCATCGGAGTGGGAGCGATTTCGACAGTAGGCGGGCCTGTGATTTTGGAATCAGCAGGGGACATGGCGTTGGATGCGATCGCCTCTTCTGGGGGTAATATTACTCTCAAAGCGGCCAGCGACATCGCCGTTACAGGCACTCTTCAGTCTACTGGCGGCAGTATTGACCTCACGGCTGGCAATCTTCTCACAGTCAGCGGCACTTTTACAGATAGCAGCGGTGTAAATGCGAGCATTTCCAGCGCTAATGGCACGGGTGGCGGCGCGATTACTCTTCGCCACGCGGGGGGCACTACTACACCTTTTATTGTCGGCGATGCGACAACGAATGGGACGGCGGGAGCCATTACATCAGGTTCGGAGACTATTTCGCCACAATTCCCGGTGCCAGTGCCGCCCAGCACTTACACTCAGGGCAATATTGCGATCAGTTCTTCCGCGCCATCTCCAACACCGGAACCAACACCATCGCCGACACCGGAACCGACACCGGAACCAACGCCGGAACCAACGCCGGAACCGACACCGGAACCAACACCATCTCCAACACCGGAACCAACGCCGGAACCAACGCCGGAACCGACACCGGAACCAACACCATCTCCAACACCGGAACCAACACCATCTCCAACACCGGAACCAACACCGGAACCAACGCCGGAACCAACACCATCTCCAACACCGGAACCTACACCACAACCGACACCACAACCGACACCACAACCGACACCATCTCCAACCCCACTACCAACGCCGGAACCGACACCACAACCGACACCTTCTCCAACCCCACTACCAACGCCGGAACCGACACCATCTCCAACACCTTCTCCAACCCCACTACCAACGCCGGAACCAACACCATCTCCAACACCATCTCCAACACCATCTCCAACACCATCTCCAACACCATCTTCAACACCACCACCAACACCATCTCCAACACCATCACCAACACCATCACCAACACCATCTTCAACACCACCACCAACACCATCCTCAACACCACCACCAACACCATCTTCAACACCACCACCAACACCATCTTCAACACCACCTCCAATATCAGAACAAACACCATCTCCAATATCAGAACAAACACCATCTCCAATATCAGAACAAACACCATCTCCAATATCAGAACAAACGACATTACCGGATATTTCAATTACCAATGCGATCGCTCAATCTGGCAATTTGAATATCATTAATAGAATTGAATCTCTTTTTAACTACAGATCCGATTGGGTAAGCGAAATTGTCCAAACGGCATCGCCTCTAAATATAGTTAGCCGCAGCGATATCACACGGCTAATCGATAGAGGCGATATCCCACAAGCCATTTTCTTTATCGATATCTTCTACAGTGAACAAGTGGGCTCATACATTAATCAGGAAATCAGGCGCGATTTGCAATCTTTTACGGCCATACAGAAAAGAACTAGAATCATCGCCAGCCAAACTGGTAAAAAACCAGCCATTATCTACGCCTTCTCCCGCCCTGAACAATTAGACCTGATCGTAGTCCCCCCTAGCGGCATCCCTATTCATAAAGCCATCCCCGCCGCCCGGCGCGAAACTTTGATGCAAGTCGCAGCCAATTTCAGCTCTGAACTCACTACTTCCAGAAACATCAATACTGAGAGCTATTTGCCAGCATCCCAACAACTTTACCAGTGGATAATTGCGCCCTTGGAAGCTGATTTGAAAGCTCAGGGCATCGATACGCTAGTTTTTAGTATGGATGCAGGGTTGCGATTGCTCCCCTTAGCCGCCCTCCATGACGGTTCTCAATTTCTAGTAGAAAAGTACAGCATCGGACTCATTCCCAGCGTCAACTTAACCGATACTAGCTATGCAAGTGTTAAAAATGCTGAAGTTTTAGCAATGGGAGCCTCACAATTTACTAATAACCCACCCTTGCCAGCAGTGCCTGCAGAACTTAACGCTATTGCCTCCGAATGGAAAGGCGAATCCTTCCTCAACCAAACCTTTACTCTCAACAATCTTAGGTCACAGCGCAAAGACAGACCCTATGGGATTATTCACCTCGCCACTCACGGATACTTTAACCCAGGATCACCGAGCAATTCTTACATTCAGTTATCAGATAGCAGGTTAACACTCGATCGCGTGCGGCAACTAGGGTGGAATCAGCCACCTAAAGTTGAGCTATTGGTGTTGAGCGCTTGCCAAACTGCTGTGGGTGATGATGACACCGAATTAGGTTTTGCGGGGTTAGCTGTGCAAGCGGGGGTGAAGTCAGTTTTGGCGAGTCTTTGGTATGTCAGCGATGAAGGTACTTTAGGGTTAATGGCTGAATTTTACCATCAGTTAAAGGTCGCGCCGATTAAAGCCGAAGCCTTACGGCAAGCTCAAATCGCCATGATCAAAGGTCAAGTTCGCATTAAAAATGGTCGTTTAATTTTGTCAAACTTAAATAAGGAGTTAGAATTACCGCCAGAATTAGCTCAACTGACTAATGAAAATCTCTCCCATCCTTATTATTGGTCTGCCTTCACGATGATTGGGAGTCCTTGGTAATGTCATTGCGAGGAACAAAGCAATCGTAATACCAATTTAATGTGAAGTTGCACATATCTCGATCCCCCTAAATCCCCCTGGTTGTTGGGGGACTTTGATAAGACTCTTATCCCCCCCTTCTTAAGGGGGGCTAGGGGGGATCTGGCCCTAATCGTCAAACAACAGTCTCTGACTGGGTTTGAGCTTAAGTTGACACTAATGGGCTTTTGGAGTGTCCCTACGGGGATAGAACGATAGGCGGGGCTACTTCATAAAGGTGGAATTTGCTGTAAGTTATATTTTAGTGAAATATATAAAGTTTAACAATTAAAGAGGTTGCATAATGATACAGCAAAAATTTGTTTCAATTCTAGTTTTTATTGACTCAAATGTTGAAAATTACCAGAGTTTAATTGGCGGCATTTCCCCAAATGCTGAGGTAATTATCCTAGATGAAACGCGGGATGGCATTGAGCAAATTACCGAAAGGCTAGCAATTGAAAAAAATATAGAAGCAATCCACATCATCTCTCACGGTAGTCCAGGTGCAGTACATCTCGGTGTAAATACACTCAACAGCAGCAACATAGAAAGTTTCGCCCCTCAACTCAAACAGTGGCGCAAAGCATTAATTCCCGGTGCCGATATTCTCCTCTACGGGTGTAATGTCGCGGCTGTTAATCAGCCCCGGCGAATAGAATTCGCGGCTATACAAACAAAGTCCGGATGGTGCGCGGACTATGGAATTTCAACCCGCGCAGGCGGGTTTAGTTTGTGTAGTAGCGGTTTTAACCGCCCAGTTGAAAGTGCTACAAAGCCCACAAAACCTAACCAATTCCTCCAACGCCTGAGTGAGTTAACTGGCGCGTCGGTTGCAGCTTCCAAAAAGCTGACGGGAAGTGCTGCAAAAGGCGGCGACTGGGAATTAGAAGTGAGAACCGGAGAAATTAAAACACCGCTAGTATTTGAACCCGAAGTATTAGCAGCTTACGAGTATGTTTTGAATAGTTTTGGTGCTGCGACTAATTTTGGCGCGGGGACAACTCCCTCCGGTATTAATGTAGGGGATTTCAACGTTGATACCTTCCCCGACTTGGTAGTGACAAACCAGAATGACGACAACATTTCCATTTTGTTAGGGAATGGCACAGGGGGTTTTGGCACGGCTACCAACTTTGCCGTAGGTTTAAATCCCGTTTCCGTCACATCGGGACTGTTTAACAATGATAATTTCCCCGACTTGGCAGTAGTAAATGGTAGTAATAGTAATATCTCTATTCTGTTAGGAAATGGCACGGGAGGCTTCGGGGCAGCTAGCAATTTTAGTGTAGGTAACACTCCATTATCAATAGGTGTCGGGAACTTTAACGCCGACACTTTCCTCGATTTAGCAGTGGTAAATGCTGACCCTCAAGGTACTGGTAGCGTCTCAATTTTGTTGGGAACGGGTACAGGAAGCTTTGGCGCTGCCACTAATCTCAATGTTGGTGCGATTCCTGGTTCCGTTGTTGTAGGGAACTTTAACGCTGACAGTTTCCCCGACATAGCGGTTGGCAACAGCTTCTCTAATAATGTCTCAATTCTGTTAGGAAATGGTACGGGCGGATTTAGTGCAGCTACTAATTTTGGGGGTGTGCCAACTCCAAATTCGATCGCAACTGGGGACTTTAACGGAGACAATTTCCTCGACTTAGCCACAGCTAACGGCGGTTCTAACAGTGTGTCAATTCTATTGGGAAATGGCACTGGCGGCTTTGACCCGGCTACTACTGTTAACGCAGGGACAGGGCTGCAACGCATTGTTGCGAATGACTTTAGCGGAGATGGCAGACTTGACTTAGCAGTAACAGGAACCAGTGGCGCTGCAATTTTAGTAGGCAACGGCAGTGGCGGTTTTAGTTCACCCATTAACTTTGCTGCGGGGACAAATCTAGGGTCCATTATTGCCGGCAACTTTAATGCTGACACTCTCCCGGATTTGGCAGGTGCGAACAGCGGTTCAGATAACGTTTCTGTTTTGCTAAATACACCCAATACAGTTAATTTCGGGGCTGCAACTTACAGCGAGACAGAAGGAACAACAGACACAGTAGTTAATATCCCCATCACCATCAGCGGTGGCACACCTTTCAGTGATGTAGTTGTACCAATTGTCATCGACTCCAGCAGCAGTGCCACCGAAAATTCTGACTACACTATTTTACCTACCTCGATTACATTCCCCGCAGGTGCAACAGGTGCCGCACTCACCCAGAATGTTGCAGTTACTATCAAACCTGACAACATAGCTGAAAACGCCGAAACCGCAATTCTCAACTTTGGCACAATTACTGGTGGGGTTGCAGGTACAACGGCTCAAACCACACTAACTATTGCTGCTAACGGTACTGTTTCTTATGCCGTCGCCGCTGGTACTGCCAGCATTCCTGAAGGTAATAGCGGCACAACTCCTCTAACTTTTACGGTGACTCGTAGCGGCGGTGCTGGTGTAGCGAGTAGCGTCAATTATGCGATCGCCGGAACTGCTACCAACGTCAGCGATTACAATAATATCGGCGGCACTTCTGGGGCAACGGCTACGACTGGCACGATCGATTTCGCCACTGGTGAGACATCCAAAACGATTACTCTCGATGTATTAGGCGACAGTGCGATCGAACCTGACGAAACTGTTACCCTCACCTTGTCTAATCCTGTCGCACCAGGTTCAACTCCTACTATTACCGCTGATGCGGCCGCAACAACTGTCACTAATGATGACACCGCAGGTTTCACCCTTAACACTACCACCGCGACTGCGACTGAAGGCGGTGCAACTGGAAGTTACAGTGTTAAGTTAAATACTCAGCCGACTGCACCTGTTACGATTAGCTTTGATACAGGCAGTCAAATTAATCCGATTTCGTCGATAAATTTTGACAGCACTAATTGGAATGTTGCTCAAACTGTTGCGGTTGTTGCTGTTGACGATAATTTAGTTGAAGGAAATCATACAGGTGCGATCGCGCCTACTTCTACCAGTAGCGATGTTAATTATAACGGCATCACAATTTCGACTGTTAGCGTCGCTATTACTGATAACGACACTGCGCCAACTCCGACTCCGACAACAACTCCGACTCCGACAACAACTCCGACTCCGACAACAACTCCGACTCCGACAACAACTCCGACTCCGACAACAACT
>NZ_JAUBTV010000034.1:60564-69449 GCF_036705145.1 Microcoleus sp. B5-D4
CCGACTCCAACGCCAACACCGACTCCGACAACAACACCGACTCCGACAACAACTCCGACTCCAACGCCAACACCGACTCCGACAACAACTCCGACTCCAACGCCAACTCCGACTCCAACGCCAACTCCGACTCCAACGCCAACTCCGACTCCGACTCCAACGCCAACTCCGACTCCAACGCCAACTCCGACTCCGACAACAACTCCAACTCCGACAACAACTCCAACTCCAACTCCAACTCCGACTCCAACGCCAACTCTAGGTACTCCCGCTGTCATTTTCATTGAACCACTTGGCAGTACCGACGTACTCGAAAGCTTGGGCCGCGATATATACAAAGTGCGACTAAATACTCAGCCAACTGCTAATGTCACCGTCGCTATTACCCCTGAAAGCCAAGTTACTGTCAGCCTACCTGCCCTTACTTTTACTCCCGCCAATTGGAATGTCGCTCAAACGGTAACGGTGACTGCGGTTGACGATGCGGTTGTTGAGGGCGATCGTGTCAGCCCAATTAGCCACGCCACTACCAGCAATGACACATTGTATAATAATCTCGTCGCCCCTCTCACAGTCAATATCAGCGATAACGATAACTTAGGGGATGTCACAACCTTGTTGAAAAAGTCAGTAATCGGTTTGACAGATAAGGACGATCGCCTCACAGGATCGGCATTAAACGACATGATCCACGCACGCCCCGGCAATGACTATCTTCATGGTAAAGCAGGAGATGACTTGCTTTACGGACAAAAAGGTGATGACGGTATCAGCGGCGGTGATGGCAATGACCTTATTTTTGGCGGCCAAGGCATTGAATTTATTAGTGGCGATCGCGGTATTGACTTGATTTACGCAGGTAAGGAAAACGATCGCATTTACGGAGGCGATGGCGACGATATATTGTTTGGCGACGGGGGCAATGACTACTTATTTGGAGAAAAGGGTGCCGACACTCTCACAGGCGGATTGGGTTTTGATGTGTTTGCGATCGCGATCGATACTGGTGGAACAGACTTAGCCGCCGCCGATGTCATTAACGATTTCACCCTAAATCAAGACAAAATTGATTTAATTAGCGCCCTGGCTTTTAGCCAGTTAAATATTTTTCAAGGGACGGGCGCGAATGTTCGCGATACTATAATTCAGTATCAGGTAACAGGGGAATATTTAGCTGTCTTGAAAGGAGTCACTGCCAGCAGTATAGTTGAGGCAGTAACTTTTTAGACTTCGTATGTTGTTGGGCTTTAGCGCTAAAGCGCCACAACATACCTACCCGATCGCGATCGCCTAGTTTGTAGCGTGTCTCAGCAGTCGATCGTACTTTTGCTTTGATGGTCAGGTATATAGCAATCCTCCCATCATTTGTGAATTTCTTACTCCCTCCCCGAACTCGCGGGGAGGGTTGGGGTGGGGTAAAAAATGTAGGATTCCTGCAAGGATCGCTATAGCAACCGCTTAATTTAGATTGTGTAGCCTGTCTTTGATTTTTGTGCGAGTCACCAATGCAGACTCACAGCGTTCCCAGTAAATTTTAGCAACGCGATCGCCCGGATTCTGACGCCAACACTCGGAAAACAGCCGCGCCGCTTCAAATAACTTCCCTTCCGAGTAAAGTGCCCTAGCTTCTGCAAACAATTCCAGCGTAGCTAACTTGGTCTGTTTAATTTCTGGCGGATCTGCATCAAACACCTCATAAATCGTCACAGCTTCGGATTTTCCCTTGACTTTTACCGTGTCTAGAGTGCGGATTGTGTACTGAGATGGATTTTTCAGGCGCGTATAAGTTGGCTGGGTAATTAACAGCGAAACCCCATAATTTTTTGTCAAACTTTCCACGCGAGAAGCTAAATTAACGGCATCACTAATTACCGTCCCGTCCATGCGATTTGGCCCTCCCACAGTTCCCAGCATCAAAGAACCCGTATTAATCCCAATCCCAATCTGAATCGGCGCACAGCCAGCGTTAGCGCAGTATTCATTGTATTCAGCGAGACGGTGCAGCATAGCAATTCCCGCTTTCACCGCATTATCCGCCTCGCCGCTAAATAGCGCCATAATCGCATCGCCAATATATTTGTCGATAAACCCCTTATTTTCATTAATGACGGGTTCCATGCGAGAAAGATAAGAATTGATAAATTTGAAATTATCCTCCGGCGTCATAGTTTCCGAAAGCGTGGTGAAGTCGCGAATGTCGGAAAACAACACCGACATTTCTAACTGCACTTGGTCGCCCAATTCCACATCAATGATGCTTGATTTCTCTAAAAACTGGAGGAATTGATGGGGAATAAATCGCTCGTAAGCTTTGTTGAGTTGAGCCAGCCTGCTTTCATTTTTGCGTACTTCTGTATAAAGCTTAGAATTTTGAATCGAGATTGCCGCCTGTCCAGATAACACTTTTAATAGTTCCACTCTTTCAGGGGTAAAAGCACCCGCTGTTAGATTATTTTCCAAGTAAACAATACTAATGATTTGAGATTGGTTAATCAGCGGCACACATAAAATTGATTTGGGCAGATGCTTTCGGATGTGGGCGTCGTTGGTAAATTGTCCCGATCGCGCAGCATCATCTAGTACCACGCTTTCTTGAGTGCGACTCACATAATTGACAATTGCAGAGGAAAGTTCTTGACAGGTTTCAACGGGGATTGACTGCAACACGGTAACAAGTTCGTCATTGATGGTTCCTTCAGCTTCAATGAACAGTTGTCCCTGGCTTAACAAAATCAGATAGCCTCGTTGCGCCCCTGCATTTTCCATCAAAATTTTCATCAAGCTAGACAGTAGCTTATCTAGCATAATTTCTCCAGAAATCGCCTGAGAAGCCTTCATGACTGCGGCAATATCTAGGTGATTCCCCGAACCAGTCGTTGTCATTGCTACGGTAGTTTGAGTGTTTTTCCTTCCCGGCTGAGTTACCGCGAATAAGTGGGGATATCGCGTTTCTAAATCCGTTACCTTAGCAGTGGCTCCCCATTCAACATAACAATAATACGCCTCAAATATGTAGGCTTGAGCAACTTTTGTTTTGCCCCATTCCGAGTAGAATTTGGCTGCTAGTTCGTTGGCCAGGGCTTCGTCATTAACATATTTGTTTTCTTTGGCTCCCGAAATTGCGCGATCGTACATTTCAATCGCCTCGGCTTTATTGCCCAACACCCGTTGCCGTTCTGCTTCCACTAAATACCATTTATGCAGATAATTCATCGGAGCGTTTTGCGCCCACTTTTGCAGCGTGCTTTGATGGGTTTCCACTAAGGCAATAATTTCAGTTTGCTCAATTGCTGGCTGTGCGGGAAAAAGTGCCAAATGCGTCAGGGCTGCATAAAAATGAAAAATTGGAACAAAAGCCGATCCAGATACTCCCATCAAATACTGTTTGACTTGGGAAATGTGGTCTAGGGCAGCCGTATAATTGCCATAGCAGTAAGCAAGCAGCAGTTTGAAGATGCAGGCACAGGCGATCG
This sequence comes from Microcoleus sp. B5-D4, assembly GCF_036705145.1. NCBI lineage: Bacteria > Bacillati > Cyanobacteriota > Cyanophyceae > Oscillatoriales > Microcoleaceae > Microcoleus > Microcoleus sp. B5-D4. Next base: position 64,038 of record NZ_JAUBTV010000034.1, read on the forward strand.
CCGTAAATTCATTATCCTGATAGTGCTTGGGAATCATCACCGTTTCATCGTAGGCAGAGCCTATTAACAAATCCGGCCGAATACGGGTTTCCCTAAAGTTTTGCACCGTCTGCTGAATCATATCCAAATAAATCCGCGCCGAATATTGTTTTAACTGCGCCATTACCGCCCTATAACTTGCTATTTCTGGTTCCCAAGTGTCTAGTTCTACACCAGCGAATAAATGAGTATAAAAACAAATATATATGTTGTAGCCAGCGTCTACAAAGTCGCCCGTTTCCATACCAAACCTATAGCCCTCTTTCAGCGTCGGTATCGTTGCCAAAAGAGATTCTTGGCGATGCTGAATCCAGCCACCAAACAAAAGTAGAACTGTGGACTTGAATTCTGGTACATTCAACCTATCCAGCAATGAAAGTGCCAATAGCCCAAAGCCATAGCCCGTTTCCACCTCTTGGAAAAAGGCACACAACACCATCCCGTGCATCGCATAACCCACCGTCGATGCGGGCGCATTCCCAAAGGAGAGCGATAAACTCACCATCGTTGAGCTCAGCAGGGGCAGCAAACCGGGCATTCCCTGGAAAATGGGTGGAAACAACATACCAGACAGTTGCATAGCTGCCTGAGTCTGTGGATTTGTCATCACAGGTAGATCAACCAATTCCTCAATCTTTCTGTCGCCGAGGAGGGCCGCAAGGGCTTGTAGCGCTTTGCCAATCAAGGCTTCATCAGGTTCGGCAGGAAGTTCAATCCCCAATTGTAAGAGTGCGTCTCTTGCTACTGCGATCGTTTCTAACACCTTGCTCTGGGCTGTCTGAGCGGCAATTTTAATTTCGTAAATTTTAACTCGATCTAAAATTGTTTGGGCTTCTTGCAAAACCAGTGCTGCCATCTGTTCCATACCATCAAAATCACCATTCAAATAGGCAATTTCAGCAGCAGCAACATAAAGATTTAGCGCCAATTCATATTGAGTTTGCCAGCATTGAGGTGTCAGTAGCTCAATCCCCGTTTGTAGATAGATATTGGCCGCAGCGTAGGCGGTAGAATTTCTAGCCTTACGTCCAGCTTCTAAGTTGAGTTGGGCTAAGGCTGAGCGTTCACTTAATTGATTGATTAACTCAATTCCTTGATTTAAATGCCCGACAATATCAAATATTTTTTCTTCTATTTCTATCTCGGAAGAACTTTGTAGCAGTAACTGTCCTATTTTCAGATGAGTGGCTTGTTTTTGCTCGTCGGGAATCAATGAATAAGCCGCTTGCTGGACGCGATCGTGCAGGAACTTATAAGTGGGATTAGCAACAGACTGATTCAGGGATTGAGCATCTGCTTGAATAAAGTTATAGCCTTCTGAAATCAATAAAATGAGTCCTTCTTGCAAGGCTTTCCACAGTGCTGATGCCGTTTGTTCTGGTAATTCTTCGCTGACTATTGCCAATGTCTCTAAATCAAATTGCGCCCCAATGCAAGCCGCCAACTTGAGAACATCCTGAGTTTCGGCAGGTAACTTCTGCAATTGCGCCGCCATAAACTCCACCACATCCGAGGCGTCGGCAAATTTAACTTGATTAATATCGCACTGCCATCCCCCTTGTACCCCCCTCTGTCCCCCCTTGGTAAGGGGGGATTGAGGGGGGTTAAAAATAATTTGACCATCTTCATACAATGCCTTGAGGAATTGAGTCGAGAAAAATGGATTACCTTGGGTTTTTTGATAAACCAATTCTGTCAAGGGCCCGGCTAAAGATAAATCGCAAATCAGCGTATCTGCTACCAACTGATTTAGATCTGCTAAACTCAACGGTTGCAGGGTAATCGTATTCACCACTGCCCCAGACTTCACAATCTCATCCACAGTCAACATAAACGGATGAGCCGGTGATACCTCATTATCCCGATAAGCACCCAATACTAACAGATGCCCCGTATCTTCCATCAATAGTTGTAGCAATTTCAGCGATGCCGAATCTGCCCACTGCAAATCATCTAGAAACATCACTAAGGGATGTTCTGCTTGGGTAAATACTTGCACAAATTTCTGCATCAGCAGATTGAAGCGATTTTGGGCGGCACTCCCGGACAATTCTAGTGCAGGACTTTGAGCGCCAATGATGTGTTCTAATTCAGGAATTACGTCAATCAATACTTGCCCACTCTCGCCTACTGCGGTGAGAATCAGGGTTTTCCATCTGTGTAACTGAGCGTCACTTTCTGATAATAATTGTCCCATCAATTCCCGAAATGCTTGCACAAATGCACTAAAGGGAATATTGCGTTGAAATTGGTCGTATTTGCCTTTGATAAAATAGCCACGCTGTCGGGCGATCGGCTTATGGACTTCATTCACTACAGCGGTTTTACCAATGCCGGAAAAGCCAGCTACTAACATCATTTCGGCACTAGCATTACGAACTCTTTCAAAGGCTTCTAATAGATTATAAACTTCAGTTTCTCGGCCGTATAACTTTTCGGGAATCAGGAAATGGTCTGTAAGATCCAGTGTTCCTAATTCAAATTCTTCTATGCTCTCGGTTTCTTGTAGTTGAACCAGACAAATTTCTAAATCCTGCTTGAGACCCAATGCAGTTTGATAGCGATTTTCCGCATTTTTTGCCATCAGCTTGCTGACAATTTGCGAGACAATTAGGGGAATTTCTGGCTTGATTTCGTGCGGGGGAACTGGTTGTCTGGCAATGTGGCAGTGAACTAGCTCTAAAGCGTCTTCTGTCTCAAAAGGCAGTTTTCCTGTCAGCAATTCGTAGAAGGTGACGCCGAGGGAGTAAAAGTCTGTGCGGTAATCGATAGAGCGATTCATCCTACCAGTTTGTTCCGGCGAGATGTAAGCGAGGGTTCCTTCTAAAATGTTGGGGTTTTTCAGGGTTGGCATTTCTCGCGTTAGCTGAGTGGAAATGCCAAAGTCGATAATTTTGAGCTGCCCCGTCGTTGGATTGAATACTATATTAGAAGGGTTAATATCTTTGTGAATTATATTTGCGTTGTGAATTTGTCCTAAAGTTTCAGTGGCTGCGATCGCAATTTGCAGAAACTCCTTGAGGCTAAACTTTCGCTGCTGCATCCATATTTTCAAGGATTCCCCGCCAAAGTCCTCCACAAAAATCACGAGGCTGTTTTGGTATTTTTGCAAGTCATAAACTTGCACGACTCCCGCCTCTTTCAGCTCTCTGGTGATGCGGTATTCGGTGCGGTATCGTAGCAATTCTTGAGGGGTGGGGTAGCTTTCTTTGAGCAGTTTGAGGATGAGCGGTTGGCGATCCGCTTCCCGAAGGGCCCGGTAAACCAGAGAGTTGGCACTTTCGTAAAGCAGCTTCTGGACGGCAATGCCTGGAATGGACAGCATATTTATTTTTCTGGTAAAAATTAACGCGCCGTCAAAACACACCGGGTTCGTTGTGTAAAGAATAGCGCTTTAGAAAGGAACAAATTATGTTTTTATAACACACTCTTAGTTTTTCGGCAGGGAAGTGGCTTTCAGGTGGCCTGACAGAGTAAGGGTAAGGATTTATCATGGGACGAATCTAAGCCTTGTTAATTTTCCACTCCATGAATTTTCCCCGTTTCGGTTCTCCAAACATCATTAAAAATTGTCCCACCCCCAGCGCTAAGCAAAACTTTAAATGTATATATTGTCACAGGCAGTTTGTTTAAAACCCCAGACATCAAAGGATTTCAGAAAAAACAAAAAAATTGAGAGAGCAGCTTTTATTAGAAAAAATATCTTGAGTCGCGATTGTCAAAGTCACGAGGGTGTCCCCCCGCTGGTTCCAATACTTGTTTTTCAACAATTAGCATGAGTCCCCCGGAAAGTTCAAGTAAAGTCAAAAAAACCAGGCAAGCTAACGATCCAATGTGATGAAATGTAGTCGTTTTTAGGCAATAAGGGGAACAAGCACTGGAAAGAGCGGGCCAATTGATGCCTTAAGCAAAGAAATTCTAGGGGTGTATATAGGAAGTCGAGTTGAAATGGGTGCTAAAGGTTTTTGGGATTCCCTCCCAGTAGTGGACAGACAATGTGCCGTCTATTATACAGATTTTTGGGCAGGCTCAAAAAAAATTCCCCAGCGACACAAATCTCTGGGGGAAGATACTGGCAAAACTTCTGATATGGAAAGATTCAATAACACCCTTCAGCAAAGGATATCTCGTTTGGTAAGAAAGACTTTGTTTTCATCTATCTATAAAGATATCCAATCATGTGAGTATCTTCTGGTATTTTATCCATGATTACAAAGTTTCTTTACCCCTAAAAATGTTTAGGATTTTTCGTTGGTATGCAGGACTACCAGACTTTGTTCTCATGATTTTGGAGAGTCATTGATCTACTTCCCCTTACCCTTCCCCGCAACAAACTCCCGCAGCCGGAGTAAACTAGCCGTTTGCCCCAAATTCAGTGGCAGCAGCGACACTCCCTCCAGCCGAGACTGCACCCAACCATCGCCCCAATACCACTCGTGAAATCCGTCAATTCCCTGACTCAATAACAGCCGCAGACAATTGTGCTCAACAATATCAACGTGATGCTGAACTGCCACGGGGCCCAGCCAACTTGTAAAGGTCAAACCTTGAGCAAATTCTTCCGGCAAACCGCTAGACAACTGCTGTGGCCACAGCCACTGCTGCAATTGACTTGGACGCAACAAGCTGTCTCTAATCGCTGTTTCGGAAGCTTCAAGCTCAATCCGCAGGTTGCTTTGTTGAAAATTACCGAGCATAAGAATTTTAGATATAGGTGCAAGTAATTTTAATGTAACTTATAAATAATATCCTGAAAACCCCGCGACTTTAGTCCGGGGATGAAAGGGGCAAGGAGGCTTTAGCCTCCCAGTCTATTTTCTTAGATTTCAGGATTGCGCTGTAGAGTGAAGCTATGTAAATCTTTGTGAACAATCAGAGTAAGGTTAAGCCAATGCTGCTAGCATAAGACTCTCGTGATCAGGTCGAAGTCATGTTAGTTTTCGAGTTCAAAGCATACGGTAAAAAGCAGCAATTTGACGCTGTAAACGAAGCAATTAGAACGGTGCAGTTCATCCGAAACAAAGCATTGCGGTTTTGGAGGGAAAACGAAAAGGTCGATAAATACGAATTGAACAAGTATAGCGCTGTTTTAGCTAAGGAATGGACGTTTTGCGATGACTTGAATAGCATGGCTCGACAATCTAGCTCAGAAAGAGCGTGGTCGGCGATCTCCCGATTCTACGACAACTGTAAAAGGAAAGTCCCAGGAAAAAAAGGATTCCCGCAATTCCAGAAAGACAATCGATCCGTCGAGTACAAGACTACAGGCTGGCGTTTGGCAGACGATCGAAAATCTATCACTTTTACCGACAAGCAGGGAATCGGGAAGCTCAAATTAAAAGGAACACGCGACTTACATTTCTATCAGCGTAG
>NZ_JAUBTV010000035.1:0-57707 GCF_036705145.1 Microcoleus sp. B5-D4
AGCGGCGATGAATGATGACTATATGATGCAGATTCTCAAGTGCTTGTGTCAAGCCTGATTAAGATGCTCTTACCCTGTGGCGATAATGATGAGCCAAAAAAGTTTTCTCTTGAACATTTTAGATATTAGTTATTAGTTGATCTCACGTTCTTGCCCTAAAACACTAAGAAACCAGGTTTCTTAGGAAAACCAGGTTCTTAAAGTTATGAAACAATAATCAGTGTGGCGTCAAGCCATGATGAAAACCAGTTAAAAGGATAGCCTATTCAGCTTTTTGAGCTTGAGCGCGTTGCTTTTTGAACATAGCACCAAAACTAACAGCGGCTCCAGCAGCAAGCATTGTTAAAGGTTCAGGAGTAGCTTCAGTTTCACCTATTACTTTAAAGTCAGGGCCATTATCCGGTGAGCCGAGGGTGCTGACTTGGATAGCGCCGATCGGGCCGCTCACTCCCAAATCTGCTAAGCTAACGCCCCATGCGCCTACTTTGTGAGTAGTGTCAATTTCTTGGGTGTTAATACTGTATCCAGCCTGTCCCCAACTGCCGGAATTAAGATTCAGGAGCTTTCCAATCGTGTTTCCCATAGCATCCAAAGCTTGAACTCTGATGGTGCTATTCATACCCCGTTCCCAGAAAAACAAGTTCCCTACTGCTTTAGTAAACGATAAGTTAAGTTTAAACGAACCCGCATCTTCAGTGTCAATGATGTTGTTAAGGTTGTTGTTACCCAGGTAAGCAGCCATTTCGCCGCCAGTTGGGTTCTTAATTCCCGATACATCTACTGCTTGTCCATTTACTATTGGGGAGCTGGCTTTATCGCCTTTATCTGTACTGGCTGCACCGCTGTTGTCGTTATTTTTTGTCTTATCTTCAGGGTTGCTCGTTTGTTTCTTTGGGTCTAAACCACTTTTGATCGGCGTGTTGTTGATGATCTTTACAGCGTTGACGAAGGCAAAATCGCTAGTTGTTTTACCGCCGTATGTAACTGACTTTAGCCAAATATCGCTTTTAGCATCGGGAACGCCGGAAGTGGTCAAGTTAGTTGTAAAATTAAAGGCTTTAGCTGGTGATTGAACTGCAATCATGCCTAAAGTGGCAGCAAGAGTAGCCAAGGTGGGGAATAGTTTGGTATTCATGGCAATTACTTCTCAGTGAGTGACGATTCGCTATATCTTGATTATGTACTACTTTTGGATGATTGTTACCCTAGAGGTCAGTTTTAGTAGAATCTTCATAAATGCTTTACGGCTACTTCACACTAGCCAGGTTCAGGCTCTTAGTTCGTAAGGATTCAGGTCATGTGAAAAGCAGTAAAACTTATACGGTGTAACCATTTGATCGAATAATCCTCAAATATCCATTCTTATTAAGAAACCCTGAAAGTTTTTATTGTCGGACCTATTGAGAATTAAGCTGTTGATTTAGCGAAAGTCTGTGGCAGGGTTTGACGTTAAGTTGACACGAAGAAGGGCAGTGCCGTTTCCCTACAGCGATCGATCGCTTGACGGGTGTACTTCATCAACGTGGAATCTGCTGTATCTCGATCGCCCTAAATCCCCCTGGTTGTAGGGAGACTTTGAGTGGCATCTTGTCCCCGGCTTATTAATACCATTTTTATAAAGATGTGCTATGGATGAAGTCTTAGCCCCCCCTTACTAAGGGGGGGTTGGGGGGGTAATATCTAGCGCTACTTTATGAAATTGGTATAAGGGCGGCTAGGGGGGATCTGATTCTATGCAGCCTCATAAAAAATTCGTATAACCGATATATAGCAGTTCTCAAAAAAGTGAGGTATGCCCGATGCCCGATGCCCTATGCCCTATGCCCTATGCCCTATGCCCAGTCGTACCTCATCTTTCTGAGAAAGGCTATATTACCTCAACTTTAAACTAATTAATTTGCCGAACTTTGACTAATTTTGCTATCTCGTTTCAACATAAATTGATAAAATATCCCAAACAAAATCACCGCAATCATTCCCACGACTAAAGAACCTTCACCCTCATGCCAATATTTAAACAAATCTAGGCGCTTAGATGCAACTAACAATGCCATTCCCGCCACTCGAAAAACATTAATAATAAAACCAAAAAGGACAGCGACACCTATTACCAAAGCCTTATTTTGTTTAGTAGGGAACATCACCAAACAAACTACAGCTAAACCTAATAAGTAATTCATTGCCTCTATACCCGAACAACCCCCATTTACCAACACCCTTCCTGTTGGCAAAGCAACATAATTACCGTCACGTGTTACATCAAAACCGACATACCACAAAGAATAATGAGCAAATTTAGCAGTAAGTGAGGTAACAAAATCCACGAAAGGTAACGTAAGGACACTGGGGGTGCCATGAAAAAATAGTATTACCAATTCACGCCAATATAGTTTTAAGTTATGAAAACCTACCGCAAGTAGGCTCAAACCTAAACCAGACAAAAAAGGTGCAAGTCTTAAAAAAGGATCGAATTTACTGGAAACCACAGCACTTTTAAATAAAATAAAAGCGATTAATAGCGTCCCTGCTATTCTCGATAATAGGTCACTTTGTATCTCACTCTTTTTGAGAATATCCTGGTTATCCCACAGCAGGGAACCCACAGCGCACCAAAAAACTATGCTCATCCAAAAATGAGCAACATCGTCCAGTTTCCACAGGAGTGTCATATTCAGAGTTACTAAAGCTGTGGCGATAATGATGAGCCAAAAAAGTTTTCTCTTGAACATTTTAGATATTAGTTATTAGTTGATTGAGGAGAGCCATACTTGGGACAGTTTTTGATTGCAAACCCTAGAATCAGGGTTTCCCGGCGATTCGGCAATCAAAGTACCCACGGAAAATCGAGGGTTTCAGAGTACGAACTAAAAACAGTCCAGACTATTGTTAGAGCATATCATAAAAATAGTACGGGATGTGGACAACTCAGTAGCTTGAACCCCTCCTACGGAAAGGACTCGGGGGATTTTAAAGGCCGTAAATTTTGGAGATGATGTTAGTAGACACTCTGGAATTTGATGGTGAGACTCAGATGCAACGCATAGCTCAGCATTAGGACACTTAGTAAAAAGACTGCTACTCGAAATGATTGGTTGGGTGCCTAGCACTTGCTTACTCAGCCCTGTAAGCAAAGACTAAAAAGCGAGTGAATTCAAGAAAAATTAAAAATAAGTAGCCTTAATGAGGCTGGGATTTCTTGAGAGGAGACGCAATAGGCACCGCGCACGGTGTGACACTGAGGTTCGAGTAAATACGGCTCAGCGAGTTAGAGTTCGAGCCATGCTCAATGGTGATTATCTGCTTTTCAAGAATCGAGCGTGTCTTTATAGCACAATACGGTTCAGTTAAGCTCGATCCCCCCTAACCCCCCTTCTCAAGTGGGGGACAAGAACTTACTCTTGCGTCCCCCTTCTTAAGGGGGATTTAGGGGGATCTCGCCCGGAATAAATAGTTTTAGCCCAACCGTATTGCTTTATAGCAATCCTCGCATCATTTGGGAATTTCTTACGGACTCCCAGCGGGTTGGGGGCAGGGTTGGGGTGGGGTAAAAAATTTACGACTCCTGCAAAGATTGCTATATATCGGAAATTCTTCAGAAACAGCCTTACGGTAGTTCTTAAATGCGCTGTTTAGGGGCGATTTGACGGGAGCATCTCAATGAAAGCAGCCAAGCTAGAAATTGGAGTTGGGAGTCAGAAGGAAGGAGCCAGAAGAAGTGTTTTTACAAATATGAGATGCTCGCTTGAGATAGGCTTCCAAGTCTGGGGTTTTCACGGTGGCGCGCTATCAGATACTCAGAAACCTGGTTTCACCAAGAAACCAGGTTTTTAGCTCGAACATACAATAATCAGTTTGGCATCAAGCCAGAATCGAAAACCAGTTCAAATGATTGCCTATTCAGCTTTTTGAGCCTGAGCGCGTTGCTTTTTGAACATAGTACCAAACCCAACAGCGGCTCCAGCAGCCAGCATTGTTAAAGGTTCAGGAGTAGCTTCAGTGTTGCTAGTGCCGATAGTGCTGCTGATGTAAGAATCGCTAGTGGACTGACCAGGAAGTTTAGGAAGACTCTGGACGTGCAAACCTAATTTTAAGGAACCCTTAGTCAACGCGGTAAGTACGTCACCATAATTTCCAGTAAATTGCAATCCCAACATTTCGCCACCTTGGATACCAAATGCATTACCATTACCAGTCGCGCTTGTGAATTCATAGTCTGAGACGAAGCCATTACCACCTTGAGGTAGCTGCCCGGCCTTAGCGTTACGATTAAACATTACTTTGGTAACATCGTTACCAACGTTAGTCACGGGATTAGACAGATAGTTATTATCATCAAAAAAAACTTGACGGATAAACATATTAGGGGCTGCGGCATTTCCAGAGTTGAAGATGTTAAAAAGAACTGATGTACCCTTGTCAATTACATCAAATTTGAAGTTGCTGTTATAGGCATCTCCCGGCGTATCCTTACCAGCGATATTATTAAAGCCAAAGGTGTAGGAAGAGTTAGGTGCAAAGCCGATGGCGGAGGCAGGTGCTGCGGAGACTGCACTAAGAGCGGCGACACCGGCAACAGCTAAAATAGATTTGACTAAGTTTAATGTGAATTTCATGGTTGACACCTTTATTGTTAAGTTGACTGGAAGCAGGTTTTTTTCCTTCACATATTCAATCTAAAGCAAAGCACAGGTGAATGCAAGTAGTTTTGATAAAGATTCGATGAAGATTGGGAATAAGCTGATTGGATTTAGGCAAAATGCCTAAATTGATGGCTTCTAGCTAGCTATTTCCTATGGCCTGCATCAAAAAATAGGGGTGCTGCCATCCGGATTTTCTTCCTGACTTTTCTCTCTTTCAAAAAGCTATAACCCACCTTCCTAAACAGGTGTGTCACACAGTATAATTACTGATAAAACTCTTTTTAACCTCTAAATTATGCCCTTAAAAAGTTTTTTATCCGTGAATGTACGGTAGAAAAGTTTAAGTGAGAGCTTGATTGCTCGGTAAAAATAAGTAAAAACCGATGGTGACAGGTGAAGCTGCGGAATCTGGGCTATAACTCAGGACAAAATCTTGGATCGTATTCGGTGCGTCGATTCTCGCTTTCGGATTCAGCAACCAGCGCCATTTAGACTTATATGTTGCACCATGATCAAGAACCGGCTCTGGGGCCCGTTCCACAAAGAATGAGTTTTCTTGTGGGGAGTAGGGGTTGGGCGGGAGATTCCGCCCAAAACAGGTTTATTGATGAGGGTGCAACATTTCAGTTTGGAGAGGAATGGTTTCGGTGCTCGTTATTATCTGTGACGCCGGAACTTTACCCGACTAAAGGGACGACTCGACTTTCTGCGACATAGTTTTCGGAACGCCTCTACCGTCAGGGCTGTTTCGGGGCAACCACGGGGAGTAGGGGTCGGATTGCCCCTACGGAAAACCAGCTTTTTGTACGGGTTGTGCCAAGAATGCCCACCCATCCAGGATTTGTTAGGCATTTGGTGGGATTGGGGCAGCCACGGGATTGGGGCAGTCACGGGATTGGGGCAACCACGGGGGGATTGCCCCTACAAGAGAATGAAACAGCCCTGCCCCTACCGTCTCACTCTTTTAAGATACAAGGGGCGGGTTTTTGGGATTGTCAATTATTGGCAGGTATTGTTGGTGAGGGGAGCCCGTACCATATTAGGGGTTATAGATCGGACATAATATGACAAGCTTAGCCAGCAAAAGCGAAAACAGGCCGAAAATTCGATCGACTGGTGGGCCTGGTGCGACGAAGCCTGAGAAAGGGCCCGGAGGGAAAATAAACCGATTTTTCTGTCTATTCGCTACTCTAGCGGCCACTGGTGTAGGGTGATGGAAGGTGAAGTATTTGGCGATCGGGCGATCGCAAGCTGTAAAATACCCTGAGCATCCTCTCAACCGTAAACTTGACTTATGTGAGTTTCATGAGTTGCCATAACGAGTTTCCGATAATTTCCGAAATTATTTCTCTCATACATATAACCGCAGTTAAACCGCAGGTAGGAATAGGTGGCGGATTTCAACACCCTTTTAAGAACAGGCAAGATGCCTGTTCCACAAAAGAGTCTACTTATTGTGGAACAGGCATCTTGCCTGTTCCCGATAAAGGTACAAAATACCAATAACTAACCCAAAGTATACATCCAGCCATCCCTGGCGCAAATTCTCACAATTCCGTCCCAAACTACAGGCGTCGCCTCAAATGACAAACCCGGCTTAAATCTCCCCGATTCTATTACTTTCAAACGGTAAAACTCCCCTTTAGCATTTTTCAAAGCATTCTGATCTCCCGACTTCGCTCGTTCCCAATTCAAATTGAACAAATAAACACCGTTGTATCCCGCACTGATCAGTTTATTGCCATCGGTAAAAATCGGAGTCGAAATTGAAGAACCAATCGCTTTTTTAAATACTATTACCGGAGTATCGTAAGACTGGTTTCGCCAAGGCACAAAAGTTTTTTTACCTGTAATCATATCTTGGGAACCGATGTACAAATTGCCGTCAAGTGCATTTGTGGCAAACAGCGCCGGAAACTCCCCTGAATTGTACTCGTCATTCAACGCCACCGAGCCAATTATCCCACCTTCCCAGCTAGAAAGTCGGCGATTTCCCGTCGGCAAAAACCATTCAACACTGGCATTCGGTTCCTTGTTGGGATTCAGCTTCAGCACTCCGCCGTTGCCCTGAATGTATTGTTTTTCAATGGCACAAAACAGTTTCCCTGATTTAGAAATTACAGCACTTCCATCCAAATCTGAACCAGTATAAAAATCCCAAACTATCTTTTTAGTTTCAATGCTAATACCGTAAATATGACCGGAACCAGCAGCTATGAAGATTCTATCTTTGAGTCTTGATGGCGATGATTCCGCTACCAAGTTGCCGCCGTGCTTTCGGATATCTGCTGCTGCATAAAGCTGTACTTCCGACAAGATACTTGGCTGCTTGATGCCTTGTTTGATTTTTGCATTGCTTGTGGAACTATCGAGAAAATAGCCGATCGCATTTTCCCCCGCATTGAACAAAACGCCACCGCCGATGTCCAAAGCACTGCTGTCATTATCCCGGCTGTAGCTAGGCGTTTTCCTGATGTCCAATTTCCAAAGTTCTTTGCCAGTTCTAAAAGATATTGCCCTAAAACTCGGCACGACACTTTTGCCACCACCGCCGCTGCGGCTGCCTTGCAAAATCACAATTCTGTTTTCGGCGCTCGCTTTTTGATCGATATAAATCGTTGATGATCCTTTGATCACATCATCAAATTTATAGCGCCAAACTTCTTTATTAGTAGCAATATCTATTTTTCGCAAATTGTGGTCATAAGCACCTATAATTAAATAAGTTTTCCCCCCGTCTCTGGTAATTGTCGGCTGTCCTGTCCAACCGGCACCGCTCCAAACTACAGACCGCCTTCCCAGAAAAGTCCGGCCGCCGCCTAGTTGAAATTTGTCGATTAACTTCAAGCTTTTCGGAACACCTCTGCCGTAGAACCGACGCTTGTCGTTACCTAAAAAGGTCGGGACTAATAATTCTATTTCTGGGTCTGCTTTAGCCAGAAGATTGTTAAGATTAGTTTCTAATAAAGCTTGCTCCGAGGATTCAGTTTGGCTCAGTTTGAGAACAGCAGGAGGAACAGCAGCACTCAGCAAAAATTGTCCTAGGTGTTGATTGAAGGTTCTCCGAGATGATAAGCTCATATTAGATCGAGATAATCAGCCATAATATTAAAACATAATTATCAGCAACAACTCAACTAAAACATCTCGCGCTAAACTGCTATAGGACTGACAAGCTTACCCAGCACGAGTAAAAGTATATTTGATTATGGTCAACCGTCTTGCTCAATCCCAAAGCCTTTACCTGCGGAAACACGCCGAAAATCCGATCGACTGGTGGCCGTGGTGCGACGAAGCCCTAGAAACGGCCCGAAGCGAAAATAAACCGATTTTCCTGTCAATTGGCTACTCTAGCTGCCACTGGTGTACGGTGATGGAAGGGGAAGCATTTTCCGATCGCGCGATCGCCGAATACATGAATTCGCATTTTATACCGATAAAAGTCGATCGTGAAGAACGCCCGGATATCGACAGCATTTATATGCAAACCTTGCAAATGATGACCGGTCAAGGCGGTTGGCCACTCAACGTTTTCCTCACTCCAGACGAGCGAGTTCCCTTCTACGGAGGCACTTATTTCCCTGTAGAACCGCGCTACGGACGGCCGGGATTTTTAGAAGTTTTGCAAGCAATTCGCCGCTTTTACGACACAGAAAAAGGCAAAGTAGAAGCCTTCAAAGCAGAAATTTTAAGCAACCTCCAACAGTCGGCAGCGCTGTCAGGAGTAACTGCCGAATTAAATCGCCAAATCTTCCAAAAAGGCTTAGAAATCAACACCGGAATTATTGCGGGCAGCAACCCCGGCCCCAGTTTTCCGATGATACCTTATGCTGAGCTAGCACTGCGGGGAACGCGATTTAATTTTGAATCAAAATACGACAGCAAACAAGTCTGCACTCAGCGCGGATTAGACTTAGCATTGGGCGGCATTTACGACCACGTAGGAGGCGGATTTCACCGCTATACGGTTGATGCTACTTGGACTGTGCCACACTTTGAAAAAATGCTCTACGACAACGGTCAAATTGTTGAGTATTTAGCAAATTTGTGGAGCGCGGGAATACAAGAACCGGCTTTTGAAACTGCGATCGCGGGGACAGTAGAATGGTTGAAGCGAGAAATGATTGCGCCGACAGGCTATTTTTATGCTGCACAGGATGCGGACAGCTTTACCCCCCCAACCCCCCCTTACCAAGGGGGGGCAGAAAATTCAACCCCCCCTTATCAAGGGGAAACAGAAAATTCAACCCCCCCTTATCAAGGGGAAACAGAAAATTCAACCCCCCCTTACCAAGGGGGGGCAGAAAATTCAACCCCCCCTTACCAAGGGGGGGCAGAAAATTCAACCTCCCCTTACCAAGGGGGGGCAACGGGGGGGTCAGAACCGGAAGAAGGAGCATTTTATGTCTGGACTTATGCGGAACTGGAAAAACTATTAACTGCTGAGGAATTGGCAGAAATTAAAGCACAGTTTACTGTTAGTCGCAACGGCAATTTTGAAGGCAAGAATGTATTGCAGCGCCGCCATCCGGGAAAACTGAGCGACACGGTAGAAACGGCTTTGGCTAAACTCTTTCAAGTTCGCTACGGTGGCAATCCCGATACTGTAAAAACCTTTCCGCCAGCGCGCAACAATCAAGAAGCTAAAAACGACAGTTGGCCGGGTAGAATTCCCGCAGTTACTGACACGAAAATGATTGCTGCTTGGAATAGCTTAATGATTTCGGGTTTAGCCCGCGCTGCCGCTGTTTTTGGAAATTTGGAATATCTGGAATTAGCTGTGAAAGCAACTAATTTTATTTTAGACAATCAGTGGACGGATGGGCGGTTTCAGCGGCTGAATTATGACGGACAATCTGCTGTAACCGCGCAGTCGGAAGATTATGCTTTGTTTGTGAAAGCTTTGTTGGATTTGCATCAAGCGAGTTTGACTTTAGGCAATGGGGAAGAGGCAAAACAGTTGCCGAATTCTCAGTTTTGGTTGGAGAAAGCTGTGCAGGTGCAAGAAGAGTTTGATGAGTTTTTGTGGAGTGTGGAATTGGGAGGATATTACAATACTGCTAAGGATGCTAGCGGAGATTTGTTGGTGCGGGAACGCAGCTATATAGACAATGCAACTCCGGCGGCGAATGGAATTGCGATCGCCTCTTTGGTTCGCCTCGCGCTGTTGGGCCCGAATTTGGAATATCTCGATCGCGCGGAGCAAGGTCTGCAAGCTTTCAGCAGTATTGTACAAGATGCTCCGCAAGCTTGTCCGAGTCTACTTTCGGCGATCGACTGGTATCAGCATTCTACCCTGATTCGCACGACTCCCGACCAGATTTCGGGGTTGATTTCGCAGTATTATCCGACTGCTGTCTGTCAGATTGAGGCTGATTTGCCTGAAGGTGTTATCGGGTTAGTTTGCGAGTGTTTGACTTGCAAGGAACCTGCGAAAAGTCAAGAGCGACTGTTGGAGGAAATTTTGCACAGTCAAACGCGAGTTTAGCACCAATACTGTCTATATTATTGAACCGCGAAGACGCGAAGGAAGAAGGAGGAAGCAGAAGGAAGAAGTAGATTATCTCCTACCGGGAAGGAAGTACATCTTCAATCGGCTCCTCAATCTTCCAAAGAATCTCCGTGGCTTCAGCCCGCTTGAGTGTCAAACAATGTAGATACTTTCCGGCGGCACGGCAACTCGAACGCTGTCGCCGACTTTGTGCCGCTGCAAGTCATCTCTGTGCAAGTTTTGTCGGCGAAGGGCGATCGAACTTTTAGCAGTCAACCGCACCGTATAGCGCGTATCAGTGCCAATATAAATAGCCTCTTCTACTATGGCGGGCCAGCTATTTTCAACATCATAATTAGCCGGATAAATAGCAGCTTTTTCTGGTCGCAACACCAGGGTAACAACTTTCCCAGCGGGCATATCTTCTGCTGTCGCAACTAACACGGGCAACTCCTGGTCAACCAACACGATTATTTTACCGTTTTGCTTTTCTACTACTCGACCACTTAAAAAATTGCTGTCGCCAATAAAATCAGCAACAAACCTCGTTTTAGGATATTCATAAATATCAACAGGCGTGCCGACTTGTTGCAGTTTTCCTCCATCCATCACTGCAATTCTGTCCGACATCGTTAGGGCTTCTTCCTGATCGTGAGTTACATAAATAAACGTAATTCCCAATTTTCGCTGCATTTTTTTCAATTCTAATTGCATCTCTTTACGCAATTTTAAATCCAGCGCTCCTAAAGGTTCATCCAACAGCAAAACAGACGGCTGTTTGACTAATGCTCTTGCTAATGCTACTCGCTGCTGCTGTCCCCCTGACAGTTGGCGGGGATAGCGTTTTTCTACCTCGGTTAACTGTACTAATGCTAAGGCTTCCGCAACGCGATCGCGAATTGTTTGCTGAGGCAAATTCTCCATTTCCAACCCAAAAGCGGCATTTTGTGCTACTGTCATGTGCGGAAATAAAGCATAGTTTTGAAATACCGTATTTACTGGGCGGTGAAATGGCGGGCGATTTTGCATCGGTTGGCCGTGAATGTAAATTTCGCCCGCTGTGGGAATTTCAAAACCAGCGATCATTCGCAAAGTTGTAGTTTTGCCGCAGCCGGAAGGGCCTAGTAAAGAAAAGAATTCTCGATCGTAAATTTGCAGGTTGATGTTATCTACAGCTAAGAAATCTTGACTGCGGGCACTTTTAAATACTTTGGAAACTTCTAAAACTTCGACAGAGTGCATTGTGTTAGTATTTGTGAGTAATAAAAATCTGAGTTCGAGTCCTGATATCTTGCACCATTCTCAATTACTTGTTTAGGAACGGGCAAGATGCCCGTTCCACAAAACTTAATTTTCTTGTGGAACGGGCATCTTGCCCGTTCTTGACGAGGGTGCAACTCCCCTGCAAACTCAAAACTTAAGTGAACCAGCCCCCGCAGAAACCTGTGTTATATCTACTTTCCAGCCCCTGCTTTAACTTCCGTCCAAGCTTTATCATACAATGCAGTTGCTTTCCCGACATCCTGCAATAATTTCATTTTGTCAAACACCTCAGCCGGGGGGTAAATTTGAGGATTTTTAAAATCTTTCGGGTCGATTAAACCTTGATCGATTGCTGCTTTGTTGGGCGATCCGAAGTGGGTAAAATTGGAAATTTGGGCGCCGACTTCTGGCTGCAAAATAAAGTTAATAAATTTCTCCGCTAACTCTTTGTGGGCCGCACCTTTGGGAATAGCCATGTTGTCCGAAAAAATGATTGTTCCTTCTTTGGGAATAGCGTAACGGATATTAGGATTTTCTGTCATCACTTGGAAAATATCACCGCTCCATTCCATTGCCAAATTTACTTCTCCTTGATCTAGCATATTTTGCCCGGTGTCGGGGACAAAAGCTGCAATAATATTTTTACTTTTAATTAGCAAATCGCGGGCTTTGTTAATCTCTTCGGTATTGGTTGTATTTGGGTCAAATCCTAAATACATTAAAACTCCTGCAAATGTGTATCTGGCATCGTCTTGCCACGCGACTTTTCCGGTATATTTTGGGTCAAACATCGCCGCCCAACTGTTGATATCGCCCTTGGTTTCTTTCAGGTTGTAGCCAATTCCCATCGTTCCCCACTGGTAGGGCAGGGAATATTTATTTCCCGGATCAAAAGCTTGATTGATAAACTTAGGATCGAGGTTTTTTTGGTTGGGAATATTGTTTAAATTCAGCGGCTCAATTAGATTTTCTGCGGTCATGATTTTCACCATGTAATCGGCAGGAAATATTAAGTCGTAACCGGGGTTTCCCTGTTTGAGTTTGGCATAGAGTGCGTCGCTGTTCTCGAAAGTGTCGTATTGAATTTTAACATTGTTCTCTTTCTCGAATTGGGCGATCGCTTCTGGGGCGATATAACTTGCATAATTGTAAATGCTGAGCACTTGCTGCTGGTTGCCACCTGTGGGGCTACAGCCGAAAGCCACGGTTGCACTCATCACAAACAAAAGTAGGAAAGTCAGCAGGCGTTTCATAGGTTGTGTTAGTTGCAGACGACAATAATTATGACACAGAAAGCAATTTTTTTAACTTTTCTGAACTTTTAACGATGATACAACCAGCAACAAGGAAGCCAACAACATCAAAGTTGAAATGGCATTAATCGCTGGCGTAACTGCAAATTTTATCATGCCATAAACAAATAATGGCAGCGTCATCGAACCGACACCCGTGGTAAAAAATGTCACGACAAAATCGTCTAGCGACAGAGTAAAAGCCAGCAGTGCCGCGCTGAAAATAGCGGGCCAAATCAGAGGGAGAGTGATGCGCCAAAAAGCCCGCCATTCGTTAGCGCCTAAGTCAAAAGCTGCTTGTTCTAATTGGGGATCTAGTTCCGCCAAACGCGCCCTGACAGTAATAGTCACAAAGGAAATATTAAAGACAATGTGACCTATAATTACGGTAGGTAAGCCGAGATTCAGGCGAATTCCTGTAAGATTTTCTACGATCCGAAATACTAGGGTAAAGAAAACTAGCAGCGAAATGCCGATCGTAATTTCGGGCATGATAATCGGCAAAAACAGTAAAGCTTCTACAGCTTTGCGCCCCGGAAAATGAAAGCGTTCGAGTGCTAGGGCGAGCATTGTACCAAAAATTGTCGCTAACACCGTCGAAATAGCTGCAATTAGCAAGCTGTTGTTGAGTGCTGTCCAGATTCCGGCGCTGCTACTCGTAGCAATCGTCGCGCCTGCATTGCTAAACAAACTGCGGTACCAATCGAGGGTAAAACCGCGCCAAACGGCATTGAATCTGGAGGCGTTAAAGGAGTAAATAATTAAGATGAGAATTGGCAAGTAAAGAAAGGCAAATGCTAGTGCAGCTTGTACCCAAAGCCACTTTTTGCCGATCGCCCGCACGAGTAAATCTATTTTTGTTTTAGTCATTAGTCATTAGTCATTAGTCATTAGCGCATCTTACCCTAAATTTAGATCGGTCAAGGTGATAAGATCGAATTAGACCTTACTCGAGGGAAGACCCATGAGCAGTCAAGAAAAAGCGGCTGGTTGGCTCCATAGCTTGGATCGCCTTGTCAGAGTTCGCAACGAGATAGCAGCTTTGTTGGAGGATATCGCCCAAAATCTCACCCAAGCTGAATCACAAGCAGAAAATACATCTGGAAAACTAGGACTCTCTAAAGAGATTGAACGTCTCATCCAGCAAAGTAAAAATTTGCGCCAAGGAGTCTTTCGGTTTTTAGTATTAGGGGATATGAAGCGGGGAAAAAG
This sequence comes from Microcoleus sp. B5-D4, assembly GCF_036705145.1. Classification (NCBI taxonomy): domain Bacteria; kingdom Bacillati; phylum Cyanobacteriota; class Cyanophyceae; order Oscillatoriales; family Microcoleaceae; genus Microcoleus; species Microcoleus sp. B5-D4. The sequence continues at coordinate 13,899 of NZ_JAUBTV010000035.1, forward strand.
TACATTTCTCAATGCTTTGCTAGGGCAGAATTTACTTCCCAGTGATGTCACTCCCTGTACTGCTTTGTTAACGGTGCTGACATACGGTACTGCAGAGAAAGCGACGATTTACTATAACGATAGCAAACAACCAGAAGAAATAGATTTTCAGCAGTTTAAGCAGCGCTATACAATTGATCCAGAAGAAGCAAAAATTCTAGAGCGGGGTAAACAGCTAGCTTTTCCAGATATCAGTCATGCGGTGGTAGAGCATCCGCTACCGCTGCTAGCCAAAGGTATCGAATTTGTGGACAGCCCGGGACTGAATGATACGGAAGCGCGAAACCAGCTTACTCTCGACTATATCTATAACTGTCACGCCATACTTTTTGTGTTGAGTGCGTCTCAACCTTGCACATTGGAGGAACGCCGCTATCTCCAGAATTACCTGAAAGACCGAGGTTTAACTATCTTCTTCATAGTCAATTCTTGGGATAGAATTCGAGAGGGACTTTTCGATCCAGAAGACACTGAGGCACTGCAAGTAGCCGAGGACAAACTGCGTCGAGTTTTCCAGACTAATCTGAGTGAATATTGTCAGGATCGGGGTCGGGATATTTATCAGCAGCGAGTATTTGAGATTTCTGCTCTCAATGCCTTGCGTAGTCGTTTGAAAAACTCAGAAGCTACTTTAGAAGGCACGGGCTTTGTCGAGTTTCTGGCGGCTCTCAATCATTTTCTGACTGGGGAACGAGCTGCTGCTGAACGGGAACAAGCAAGAGCGATCGCCCTTCAAGCTTGCAATCGCTTTCAAGCAGCAATCTCCCGCCGCATTCCTTTGTTAGATGAAACTGTCGATCAATTGAAAGAGAAAATTGATTCGATTCAGTCGGACTTCGCAAACTTGTCGAAAATTGGTAATCAATTCCAGCAAGAAATTAGAACAGTCCGCGAGCGAACTTCCCAAGAAATAGGCGATTCTTTCCGTACCTATATCCTGGATTTAGAGAACACCTTTGAAAAGGATTTTTTAAGCACTCAGCCCGATTTAGATTTCATGCAATTTCTCGACAAAAACAACCGGGCAATGTTCTATACCTCATTCAAACGTGCTTTCGAGCGATATATGAACGATCGCCTCGCTGCTTGGGAATTCATCGCCAAACAGAAGATAGCCTCTGCTTTCTCTGAACTTGAGGAAAAAGCAGCCGATTCTCGAATTGAATATGAACGAGTAGTAGAGGCTATGAATAAGAAGCTGTTAGGCTACCGATTCTACGCCGTCGGACATAGCTACAAGCATGAAGAAAACTCGACTTGGGCTGAGGTGGCAATAGATATGTTTTCCTCGATTCCCGACAACCTCAACAGAGGTATTCATTCTTTCAATATGTTTTGGCAGAGTGTCTTGGCTTGTGTCATGGTGACGCTGGTGCTAAATATTATCGGTGTAGTTTTTGCCTCTTTAACTCTTTCAGTTTTGGGTGGAATTCTGGTAGTTACAGGTGTTGTAGCATTGCAAGCGGAGTATGTTCGCCAACAGTTCATTTCTGCGACTAAGAAAGAGTTTGTCAAATATCTGCCACAAATCGCTGAAGAACAGTCGCAATATATTTATCAAGCAGTCAGGAAATGTTTTGAGACTTACGAAGAACAGGTGTGCGATCGCGTGAATGCTGATATCAATTCTCGCAAAGCCGAGTTAGATAGTTTGCTCGCTCAAAAACAATCGCGAGAAATTGACATACTCGCTGAAACTAAACGTCTAAAAGACTTGGAAGCCAATATTTTGTCTCAATTGCAGCAAATTGAGTTGGTAGGTGGATTTCTTTAGCTAAAATCCAAGTAAGCTGAAGTGCATTTAAATTGTAGAGTCAAATTTAAGAAAAGTCTTGTGGGGTGGGCCAGAAAGCCCGCCCAAAAAATACAATTTAGATGCCCAACAGCTTAAGGTGCCCATTTCGCACCTTACTATTGGGTTTCGTCAGACACGCGGAAGTAAATTAACACAGGAATCAATATGATTACCGTCAACAGCATAGAAAGCGCCGATCCAAAAGGCCAATCGCGAGCTTTCATAAACTGATTTTGAATCAAATTTCCCACCATAACTGTTTTAGAACCGCCCAATATATCCGGTGTGATGAAAGCGCCGACTGCTGGAACAAAAACTAAAATAGATCCTGCAACAATACCGCGAGTTGTTAATGGTAAAAATACCCGCCAGAAAGTACGAATATCATTTGCCCCTAAATCTTGAGCGGCTTCTACCAATGAAAAATTGAAGCGTTCTATGCTAGAATATAAAGGCAGAACCATGAAAGGTAAATAGCCGTAAATAAGACCGATCGCCACAGCGAAAGGCGTAAAAAGCAAGTTTAACGGTTCGCTAATAATTTGCAAGCTTTGCAAGGCTGTGTTAACTACTCCTTCGCTACGCAGGAGTATGATCCAAGCGTAGGTTCTCACTAAAAAGTTAGTCCAAAATGGAATAATTACCAGCAAAAGCAAAGCATTTCGCCAGCGAGGAGAACGGGTGGCGATGAAGAATGCTAGGGGATAGCCAACTAACAAGCAAGCGGCAGTTGTTAGAAAAGCCAGCCAGAGCGATCGCCCAATTACTCCTAAGAAAAGTCCACTGAACAAACGCTGGTAGTTGCTGAGAGTAAATATCCAAGTAACACCGCCGTAAGTACCGCGTTCTAAGAAACTGTACAACAGTACAATTAGCACGGGCAAAATGAAGAAAACCATCAGCCATGCGGTAGCGGGAAATAAGAGCAGCAACAGGTTAGTTTGCTGGCGGTTTTTGACACTCATTATTCACTCAAGCGAAATTTAGCACATAATGCAACACATTTTATATCAAATCCGCATTTTATGAATTATGTCATCATTAATAAATTATCAAGAGGTACGCAATGTCAGCAGAATCGTCAACCCCCAAAATAGTCGTCGTCGGTGCAGGATGGGCCGGTTTAGGCGCTACCTATCACCTAGCCCAGCAAGGCTATGATGTCACCCTGCTAGAAGCAGGCCCTTATCCGGGTGGCTTAGTTGCAGGGTGGAAAACCGCTGGCGGGCGTTCCGTAGAAGCAGGCATTCATGGCTTCTGGTATCCCTACAAAAACATCTTTTCCTTAGTCAAGGAATTAGGACTCGATCCCTTCACGCCTTGGACTCGTTCTTGTCAGTATTCACCCGCCGGATTGGAAGTAGAATCGCCGATTTTTCAGGACGAACCGCGCCTTCCTACACCGTTAGGAACCTTTCTTTATACCAGATTTAAAAGACTGCCATTAGTCGATCGGCTTTCCGCCTTACCCTTACTCTACGCCGTCCTAGATTTCGACAATTCCGACGAAGCTTGGCGCAGGTACGATCGCGTCACAGCCCGCGAACTATTCAAACAGTTTGGCGTTTCTGCAAGACTGTACCGCGATGCTTTTGAGCCTATGTTATTAGTAGGTTTATTTGCACCAGGAGAACAATGTTCGGCCGCCGCCGCTTTGGGAATGCTCTATTATTTTATCTTAGCACACCAACCAGATTTTGATGTAGTTTGGTGTCGCGGCACAGTAGGAGAAAAAATCTTTCGCCCCTGGGTCGAACGCATTGAAAAACTCGGTGCAAAAGTATTGACAAAGCAGCGAGTTACTGATTTAAGAGTTGACAGCAACAACCGAGCAACAGGCGTTGTTTGTGGCGGCGAAGAAACTTTCGAGGCAGATGCAGTTATTTTTGCAGTTGGTGTCACGGGAATGCAAAAAATTATCAGCAGCAGCCCAGCTTTGCAAAGTCGCCAAGAGTTTCGGGACGCGATGAATTTGGGTGCAGTTGACGTGTTAGCTGTTCGCCTGTGGTTTGACAGAAAAATTGACATTCCGCTGCCTTCTAATGCCTGTTTTGGATTTAGTTCAACTACAGGTTGGACGTTTTTTGATTTGAATGCTTTGCACGACGAATTTCGAGACGAACCGGGAACAGTTGTCGAAGCTGACTTTTATCACGCAAATCAATTAATTCCTCTAAAAGATGAGGAAATAGTTTCCTTAGTTCAGCGGGATTTAGCGACTTGCATCCCCGCTTTTCGGGAGGCAAAAGTAATTGACAGCAGCGCGATTCGGCTGTCGCGGGCGGTGACGCATTTTGCCCCTGGCAGCTATCAGTATTTGTTGCCGGCGGTAACAAGTTATGATAATGTATTTATGAGTGGCGATTGGGTTGTCACCCGTCACGGTTCTTGGTCGCAGGAAAAAGCTTATGTTACTGGTTTGGAAGCGGCAAATTTGGTAATTTCGCGTTTCGGAATCGGAAACAAAGCGGCAATTATTCCCGTGGAAGCTGACGAACCGCACATTCAAATCGGGAGAAAGATTAATCAGTTTACTCGCACTTTGACTAAAACTTTCATTCCCGATTTTTGGCTACCATAAGAAGAAGGAAATTCTGCAAAGCATTTAACAGATATCTTGCACCATTCTCAATTAGCCGTAGGGGCGGGTTCGCCAACAGCCTTAAAGCTTGCAAATAGGTTCTATAAACCCGCCCGACCCCACTGAGATGTTGCACCATTCTCAATAAGCTTTTTATGAACAGGCAAGATGCCTGTTCCACAAGAAAATTCACTCTTTGTGGAACGCAAGATGCCTGTTCCACAAGAAAATTCACTCTTTGTGGAACAGGCATCTTGCCTGTTCTTGAGAATGGTGCAAGATGTGAGATTTAACAGATGTTAGGAAGAAGGGGGATTCCCGTCTGGTTAGCTAAGAGGCCGATCGCACTAAAATGACTGTACAGTCGCACCCGCGCGCCACAGCTTCCGGGATGTTCCCGTGAATCACCTGCTTCAGCAGCCCTTCACGGCTCGCTCCCAGGACGATCGCATCGCACTGATCGTTCTGAGCCAAATCAATTAAAGCATCAGAAACCGATTTAGCGCAAACCGAAGTCGCTATTATCGAACAGCTAACCCGGCGCTTGATAAACTCCGCTGCTTGCTTTAATTCTCCGCGATCGGGTTCTGCAACAGAAGGCTGGTGAACCTGACACAATTTAATCTCCGGTACAGCACTCGCAGCCACCAAAGCCGGTAGCAACCGCAAAGCCGCAGCTTGCTTGTAACTGCCCCGAATAGGCACCAACCAGCGGTGCAAACCCATCAGCGTGTGCAGTCCCAATTCTGGGGCTGGAATGTCAGAATTCGGCGGGGAAAGTTCAGTCTCTGGAGTCGCTGATGAATCTGAGGATATCGCCAATGGGGGATTATCTGCGCCCTCAACTTTTTCCGGCTTTAACTCCCATTCGATAGAGGTATATTTCCGCCCGCTGAAAGCGGCGGAAAACTCATTTTTCTGACGTGTTGCTAATAGTTTTTCGCTCCATTTAACCAAAATTACCTCGCAGCCTGCTTGCCGAATTACGGTATCGACCACATCGCCAAAAATGCGTTCTTTTGTGGATAATTCGCCTTGCCAGCCCATCAAAATCAAATCGATATGTCGCTCCTTAATTGTCTCCAAAATCGCGTTAGGCACGTCGTGAGCTACCCGTATTTGGGTGTGTACTGGCAAGTTCAAATTGCGAATTATTCGTTCGGCTTGTTGCAGCAGGCGGCGGCTTTTGGTTGTCCGCACTGCGCTTTCGGAGGGGGAACTGTTGCGCGGTACTAAGATGATTTGCAGGCATTCTAATTCGTAATTACGATCGCGCGCAATCGCCGCCGCCAGCCGCAGCAAAGCGGGTGCTGTTTGGGGATTGGAAAGCGGCACTAATAAGCGGCCGTTTCCGACTTGCGGAGCCCTGGTTTGATAGACAACATAGGAAGGTTCTGGATGCGGGCCCTGGGTTGTTTCTCCGCTGAGGCGATCGGATTCAACTCGGATAATGTCGCTGCGGGTAATAATTCCCACCAAACGCCGGCCTTCTATGACTGGCAAACGGCTGATATTGTAGTTGTTGAGCCTGTACAATACCTCGCTTAAAGTATCCCTTGCTTTGACTGCGATCGGCTGTACAGTCATAAATTCTTTGAGCAGGGAGTTGCCGGACAAATTGCGATCGCTGGCATTTGCCAAATCGGTTTGACTGACAATTCCGACTAATTTGCCATCTTCAACTACTGGAAATCCTCGGTGGTGCGATCGCGAAAAAGCCTGCATCACTTCATCGAAAGTCAGCAGACTCGAAAGAGTTTCAACTCGGCGCTGCATCACGTCATCTGCGTGCAAGTCGCTCAAAGTATTGCTCGCCGCTTTTGCCTTTGTCAGTTGAATGCCGTTAAACTCCAAAAGGCGATCGTAAAAAGAGCCACTGTCCACCTTTTCCGCCACCAAATAAGCAACTACAGAACAGATCATCAAAGGCAGCACTAATTTGAAATCTGCCGTAATTTCAAACACAATTACTACCGCAGTAATCGGCGCCCTAGAAACCGCACAAAAAAACGCTCCCATTCCCGCCAAAGCGTAAGTTACCGGCAAACCGACACCCAGGGAATCTGCCTGCACAATTCCCACCATGTGACCGAGTGCAGAACCCATAACTAGGGCTGGGGAAAACAATCCTCCCGGAGCTCCAGAAGCAGCAGAAATAATTGTCAGAAAAAAGTGAGCTATAAAGGCAATTAAACTCGTTATGCCGCTTGCTTCGCCTGTCAGCATAAACTCCCGCAAACCCGTATTATCGCGGAAAGTTGCTGGAAGAAAAGCTATTACTGAACCGCAGATTAGACCAGCTAGAGCCATTCGCACAGGCAAAGCTAATTTGAGCGATCGCCTGTTAAATTGCAAGCTAGCCATAATCCCTTTGGTGAACAAAGCTCCCAGCCATCCCGCTAAAACTCCTAATAGTATATAAAACGGGATTTCCTGAGCATCAAAACTGGTTTGGTACGCGCGAAGGTTCAAACTTAAACTATCGCCGCCCAAAAGCTGCGAGACAACTGCACCGATAAATGAAGCGATAATTGCAGTCCCTAAAGTCAATCCCGAAACGTCGTGCAGGAGTTCTTCAACTACAAACAAAACTCCTGCAATGGGAGCATTGAAACCTGCAGCCAATCCTGCAGCAGCACCGCAAGCAATCAATTGTCGGCGGTAGTCTGGGGAAGTCGGCATCAAGTGACCTATCCAGCCAGCCAAAGATGCTCCTATTTGCACAGTAGGGCCTTGCCTGCCTAAAGTTAAACCGGAACCAACTGCTAAAATAGTGGTCAGAAGTTTGGCGACAGCTACTCGCAAATCTAAGGAAAGATTGACTCCGCCGAGAGCAGCTTTGACGTGAGGAATGCCGCTGCCTGCAGTTTCGGGAGCCAAACGCTCAACCAAGAAACCAGTCAGCAACCCGCCGCATAAACCGACGCTGGGCAGTAATATCCAAGCTGGGATTACTGTCGAGGTAGCAACTCGCCAACTGCCCAGCCATCCGACTCCTGATTTGAGCAAAACCCCAGCGAGTCCTGAAATTAAACCGATCAGACAAGCTTCAAAAATGGCTAGGCGTTTTGGTCGTAAAAAAAGTTGAGATTTGATGACCCTGGAAGGTTCCCTAAATTGTTTAGGGATAGTTATGTACGGCATAAATAGCGTAGATGACCTGAGAATTGTCTGCTCGCACTTTATCGAAAAATTGTTCGACTTGGCAAAATATAACTAATTTTTAACCGGATGTTCACGCAGATTAACCCTGATTAATTCTATATGTTTATAGAACCAATTTGATATATTGCCAGCGATCGCTCATAGCAGTCGAATATCTCACAGCAGTCCATTTACCATAACAAGTACGGAAGAACTACTTCCCTGATTTGTTGAGACTCACTTTGCTGAGGATTCTTTCGCCCATTTGACCTCTTCAATTCCTGTTACACAACACCCCTCAAAAGTCAACCCTCAACCGCCCTCATCGCCAAAGATCCGACTTTTCCGACTTATCCGACTGGAAGATCCGACTTTTCCGACTTCTACAAACAGCCACCGACAGAAATAATTGAGATAGCGAAACTCAACCTGCGATCGCTTGGGTTCTATATGCAGTTGGATATTTGTGAACTTTAACAGGTAATTTTTATGTCTGGTAAATTACTGGAGCGATCGCCACCAATCTATGACAACATCTATCTGAGGGGAGATGCGGGGAGAAGGCGATCTCATCTAATGGCAGATGAGATCGCCTTCTCCTCATACCCGATCGCTTTCAGAAGCAGTTAAGAAAATTATCAGGAGAGGCTTGTTATGACTAATTCATCCAGATTTCCAGACGACTTAAAAGATACTCTAGCCAAGGATCAGTGGTGGCTGCTGAACACAGGACAGAAAGTTGAGAATAATAGGAAAGTCGAAAATGCTCCCGGCATTGACCTGAATGTACTCCCTCTGTGGCCACAGTATACGGGCAAAGGCATCAAAGTAGGTGTCGTCGATCAGGGTGTTGAGGAACACGAAGATTTCGCAGGCAACTTCAATAAACTGCTTTCCCAGCCCGGCTTCTTGCCACAGAATCCTGGTGAGAGTCACGGTATGGCTGCAGCTGGCATTATCGGAGCTAACAGAAACGATCTCGGTACAGTGGGTATTGCTTACGAAGCGACGATCGCAGGTTACAACTTTAAGGAGGCTAATACCAGTTTACAGGCCCAGGATAAATTCGACGTTTCCAACAATAGCTGGGGCCCACTGTTTAACTTTGTTGATTATGATGTTAAAGGCATCCAAAACGCTGTCACCAACGGCCGCAATAAGTTGGGAACAGTATTTGCCTGGTCTGCGGGAAACGATCGCCAACAGTTTAACCCTAACCTGAGAGCAGGAGTGCAACAGCGGGGGAGAAATGCCAACTTAAGCCGTTTGTCAAACAGCCGCTATACAATTGCCGTAGCAGCGCTCGACAATCAAGGAGTTTTTACCACATACAGCAATCCGGGTGCACCGGTTCTCGTCTCAACCTTCGGCAGCGAATTCCCCCAAAGTATTGCCACTATAGATCGTACAGGCAATGATGGCTACAATACAAACGCAACAGCCAAAAGCAAGACAAACTTTCCCAACACCAACTACCACGCAGGCTTTAACGGCACATCAGCAGCGGCGCCGATGGTTGCCGGTGTTGCAGCCTTAATCCTGCAAGCCAATCCCAAACTCGGCTACCGCGACGTTCAGGAAATCCTAGCTTACTCAGCCCGGAAAAATGACCCCGATCAGTCGTGGAAAAATTTCACGATCGGGAACGTTAGCGCAGCCGTTAGCCTCAACGCCGATACTTGGACATTTAACGGCGCTAAAAACTGGAACGGCGGCGGACTCCACGTCAATCACGACTACGGCTTCGGATTAGTCGATGCTACGGCAGCAGTGCGTTTGGCTGAAACTTGGCAGCCGCGATCGGGATTGGGAACTGCCAAAAATGAAGCAGCAACTGCGGCCAATGAAATAAACCGAGAAGTGAAAATTGATAATTTGACCCTGCCAGAATCGGGGGTGGTTATCGACGACAATAAGCCAGCAGGGATCGATCAAACCTTCAAGATTACTCAAGGCATCAACATCGACAAGCTCGAACTAGACTTGAATATCGAGCACGGTCAATTTCAAGACTTAGTAGTCAAGTTGATTGCTCCAAAACCAGATGGTACCGCAGGTGGTACCGAGAGTATAATTCTCGATCGTGTCCCTTACTACACCCAGGCTGGCAATAGTGGAACAAAAGACTACGGTTTCAAAGGCACAACCATCAACTACACCTTCAGCAGCGCCCGCCACTGGGGAGAAACCGGCCTTGGCGATTGGACGCTGAACATTTCAGATAATAGCGACACCCCCGACCCCAAAAATACCAGTGAAAATAACACTGGCAAACTCATCGGCGCAACTTTGCGGTTGTACGGCGACGACTTAATTAACGACAACACCTACATCTACACCAACGAGTTCGCAAGTTTCACCGATGCCTCTTCTGCCCGCAAAACTCTCAGCGACACTGATGGCAACGACATCATCAACGTTGCCGCCATCAGTGAGAACGTTATCGTCAACCTAGCGCCCGGTGGACAAAGTACCCTACCCGGCCGCACAGTTACAGGACAAGAACTCCCTCCTCAAACTCTCACCATCGCCCTCGGCAGCATCATCGAAAATGCCTTTGCTGGCGAAGGAAATGACTCAATAGTCGGCAACGAAGCAGCCAACACCCTCTACGGCGGCCGTGGCAACGATACCCTCGTCGCCTCCGGTACCGGGGATACCCTAGAAGGCTTCAGCGGTAGCGACTCTCTAGTGGGAGGCATCGGAGACACTACTTACATCCTCGATGCCAAGACAGCCAAAGGCAGCAAAATCAAAAATGTTGGTGGTGTCGCCAATAATTTAATCCTCAGCAACGCCACCCTGACAAACACCCTCGCAGTAGGGCAGAACGGGATTGACAAAAAAGGTAACAATTTGCTGATCGATTTGAATGCCGACGGCAAGGTAGAAGTGAATGATGATTTGACCATTGAAGACTTTTACTTGCCTACTAGCGGCCGCTTCCAAAATGTCGGCAACCTGCCTAGCAGTCAGATTCCCGGCTCTCCACCAGCTCCAGCCCCAGCTCCCGGCCCAGCTCCCGGCCCAGCCCCAGCCCCAGCCCCAGCTCCCGGCCCAGCCCCAGCCCCAGCCCCAGCCCCAGCTCCAGCCCCAGCCCCAGCCCCAGCTCCAGCCCCAGCTCCCGGCCCAGCTCCAGCCCCAGCTCCCGGCCCAGCTCCAGCCCCAGCTCCCGGCCCAGCCCCAGCTCCAGCTCCCGGCCCAGCCCCAGCTCCAGCTCCAGCCCCAGCTCCCGGCCCAGCTCCAGCCCCAGCTCCCGGCCCAACTCCAACTCCGGCAACACCGGGCGATGATACCATCGAAGGTAGCGCCCAAAACGACACCATCGACGGCCTTGCAGGTGACGATGAAATTTCCGGTCTAGGAGGAAATGACTCCCTCCTAGGCAATGCCGGAGATGACTACTTAAATGGCGAGGAAGGTGACGACAGCCTCTTTGGCGGCGAGGGAAATGACTTCCTAGAAGATGAATCGGGCAATAATTTGCTCTCCGGCGGCGACGGCGATGACGGAGTTTTCGGCGGCAGCGGTGCCGACTCCCTCTCTGGCGATGCCGGCGATGACTACTTAGATGGCGACGAAGGTAACGACAGCCTAATTGGCGGCGCGGGAAATGACATCCTAGACGATGAATTGGGCAATAATTTGCTCACCGGCGGCGACGGCAATGACGAACTAAGCGGCGGCAGCGGTGCCGACTCCCTCACAGGAGATGTCGGCGATGACTACTTAGATGGCAACGAAGGCAATGACTCTATTTCTGGCGGTGTCGGCAGCGATATTGCAGATGGGGGTGACGACAACGATACCCTAGAAGGCGGTGACGGCAATGACGAACTAAGCGGCGGCGAAGATAACGACAGTATCAATGGCGGCCTTGGCAATGACGAACTCTACGGAGATGACGGTAACGATACCCTAGAAGGTGGCGGTGGTGCCGACAGTCTGTTTGGCGGTACTGGCAATGACTTCTACGTGTTAAATGGTACTTCCGCAGCGGGCAGCATCATTGCTGACGACAGCGGCACCGATAGTCTAACTCTCAATGGTCTCACGCTGGCGATCGGCTTAGCCGCCGGTACGGCAGGCGTCACGCGGGGCGGCGAATTGGATACCGACTTGCTAATTGACCTCAACAAGGACGGGATTTTTAACGAGACTGACGACTTGTTGATTCTTGACTTCTTCGCTGAACCAAATCTCGAACAAGGAGACGGTTTTATCGAACAAGTTGGCAATCTCTCAGGGGCAGATATTCTCAAGAGTTTCCCGCTGAAGGCGACTCCTGAAGATGATTTCCTCAATGGTGGCAGCGGCGATGACAGCATCGACGGATTGGCCGGCAACGATGAGATTGAGGGCAATCAAGGCAATGATTCGCTGTTCGGCAACGCTGGCAATGATGTGTTGAACGGCGACGAGCTCATTGTGATTAGTGAGGCGGAGGGTGACGTAATTCTCGGTACGGGGATTGGCAACGACTACCTCGATGGCGGCGATGGCGACGACACTCTCGACGGCGGCGAAGGTAACGATACTCTGGTAGGCGCTGCCGGTGATGACAGCCTGTGGGGCGGTGAAGGTACTGACATTATCAATGGAGGAGATGGCAAAGATTCTCTGTACGGGGCTGAAGGGAATGACAGTTTGTTTGGTAGTGCCGACAATGACTTTTTGTTCGGCGGAGAAGACAATGACACTCTCGACGGCGGCGATGGTGATGATTCTTTAGTTGGCGGTGAAGGCAATGACAGTATTGTCGGCGGTGCCGGTATCGATACGGTGTCTTATGCTACTCTCCCGAGTCCCGTCAATATCAATCTCGCAGGGGGAAGTTCCACAGCCGAAGGTACTGATACTCTCACCGGTATCGAAGTTATCATCGGTACAACTTTCGCCGATACCATCACCGGCAGCAGCAGCGACGAAAGCTTAATCGGCAACGGCGGCGCCGACATCCTCACCGGTGGTGGCGGCAACGATACCTTTATCCTCGACCCCACACAATCCGCCGCCAGCAAGATTCAAGCAGGTGCCGGCACTGACAGCCTGGTTGTCACGGGTGTTACCGCAGCTTTATTTCTAAGTCCCGGTAAAGTCGGAGTCGATCGCAGCGGTACTACCTTGCTAGTAGACATCAACCAAGACGGTAAAATCAACGCCGCAGATGACATCGAAATTCTCAATTTCTTCGATTCTCCCACCAGCAATGGCCCCGGCAGCGGATTTATCGAAACTGTTGCAGGTTTGTCGGGAAATACTATTCTCGATCGCTTTGTTCCTCCATCTCTACCCCCACTCACAACCACACCCACACCTACCCCAACTCCCACGCCTGACGGCCCCCAAATTTTAACGCCCAGCATTCCGATTCCGAGTCCGAATACTACCGTTGATTCTACTTTCAATGGCGGGCAGCTTAGCGATTTGTTCTTCGGAACTCCCCAAGCTGACGCACTGGATGGTTTAGCAGGAGACGATACGATTTTCGGCTTAGATGGTGCTGATAATATCCAGGGCAATGACGGCGAAGATTCGCTATTGGGCAATGCTGGCACCGACTTTATCGATGCTGGGAATGGCAATGATATTGTTTACAGCGGTAAAGCTTCCGACGGCATCTTAGGTGGCGGCGGTAATGATTCGCTGTACGCAAATAAAGGCTTGGATGTTGTTTTGGGAGGAGACGGTAACGATATAATTTTTGGTGGAAAGGGCGATGATTCTATCGGCGGCGATGCGGGAGATGACAGCATTTTTGGTCAGTTAGATAAGGATTTCTTGCTCGGCGGCAGCGGTAATGATGTTGTTAGCGGTGACGTTGGGGATGATACTTTAGCAGGTATCGATCCGAGTGCTACTAACCCAGGAGTTGGGGAGTTTGATACTTTGACTGGCGGGGAAGGTAATGACCGTTTCTTGCTGGGAGATAGTGATAAAATCTACTACTCTGGTGATGGTAATGCTGTGATTAGTGACTTTAATTCTGCGGAGGATGCGATCGTCCTTTCGGGAATTAAGGACAATTATTCGCTGTCGCTTTCGGGGAATGTTACTAGCATTTTCCTCAAAAAACCCGGTGAATCCGATGATTTAATTGCCACGGTGCAAGGGGTGATGGATTTGAATCTCGATCAACCTTATTTCACTTTCATTTAGAAGCGGCTTTTTTTAACCGCAGATACACGTAGATTAACGCAGATGAATTTTACCATTTTGCGTTGATCTGCGTTTTTTTACCCTTTCCCACTCTATTCAGAGTGCCGTACCAGTCAAAATTTATCACTTCAAACCGATTGAATTCAAGGATGATTTCCTCCTATTCTACGGTTGATATTCCGCAAAAATTTCAATTTTTCCGACAATGTTTTGATTAAATTGAGCCAATTCTTCTGCCGGAATCCAATATTCTTGATGAATCGAACTGCCGACAGTTTGGACGGGATATTTTTTTAAGAATTCAGCCAAAACTCGAAACCGGGTTACATAGCCGAAATATCCCGATGCTGCATCTCTTGTATTCCAATCTCGTGCAATTTGTATGGCATATGCTTTGTGGAGTACGGGATAAAAAATAGGCTGAAAAGACAGTCGCGGCGGAAATGCCAGAAAATCGCTTTCTTTAATCAGTTCCATTTCTTTTTTGCCGACGGCTCGGAACAGCGTGACTGTCTCTTGATCTGAGATATTGATATTTTTAAACCAAGCTTTCCAACCGTCCCAATTGTGAACTATTTTAGCCAATTCAGCATAACCGGCGGCGCGGGGATGGGAAACGTCATTTTCGGTAAGTTCTTTATGCCAAATTTCCGAGTTTTGCAGCGGGGTGCAAACATCTAAATAAGGCACATTTAACTCGTGGCAAACTTGGGAAAACTGTTCGGATAAGTTGGCAATCCGCCTTGTGCGATCGGCATCAATAACTGGCGGTGGCCCTACCATTAATACTGGAAATATATTTTTGGCTGACGTGAGAATAGAGCGGGCATTTTCAATTGATTTCTCAACTTCTATGCGAATTTTTTCGTTTTCTAGGTAAGTGTCGTTGACGCCAAAGGAAAATACGATTCTGCCGTCACAGTAGTGAGGTAAGCGGCAAGAAACTTCGCTGAACCAGCGAGTTTCTATATCGGCACTGGTTTCTCCCCTTATTCCTAAATTGTAGTAGGTAATATCGTTTCCTTGTCCGCAAGCAGCCGCGCAAATCCGTCCTGTCCAACCGAGACATTTGGGATCGCAAGTACCGTTGACAAAAGAATCGCCGATAAAACAAATACGCATATTATGTGTGGGAATAGGGCATGGGGCATGGGGAATTGGGAATTGTTGGCTGTTGACTGTTGACTGTTGACTGTTGACTGTTGATTGATGACAACTGAGAACTAACAACTGACAACTGCCAACTGACAACTAACAACTGACAACTAACAACTGACAACTAACAACTGACTTTAATTCTTGCCGATGACGGACAATCCCTCTACAATTAGAGACGGTGTTTGGCAAGAACCATTCCACTCGGAGTCTCCTCCCAATTCTACTAATTGTTTGAGGACGCTGTAGACGTTGCCAGCTACCATTGTGTCTTTAATTCTGCCGACTATTTGACCTTTTTTGACTCGGTAGCCGAGATCGACGTTAATTGAAAAATCGCCGGAAATTCCGGCACTGCCACCAAGCATTTGATCGACTACAATTCCGTCGTCTAATTGAGCGATTAAATCTATTAGCGAAAGCGAACCTGGCTTAATCAAAACATTGAACAAACTCGGCGTGGGATAGCTGCCCAAACCCGGGCGAAATCCGTTGCCGGTGGTGCCGCTGCCCAAGGCTCGACCGGTGGTGCGATCGGTATAAAATAGCTGTAACACTCCGCTGTTGATAAAGACGATCGCCCGAGTGGGAGTACCTTCGTCATCAAAAGGACAGCTATAGGGCCCGATATCCGGCTGCTGCGAGAGGGTGACAAGGGGCGATGTCACTTGTTGGCCTAATCGATCGTTCCAAGGCGAAGCGCCTTCGAGTACCTGTTTGCCGTTCAACGCCGCACAGACAGTCCCCCACAGCAAGTCGGCGGCTTTGGCTGTAAATAGCACCGGCACGCGGCCCGTGGCGGGGGCTACATTGTCTTTTGCCCATTCTAAACGCTGCAAAACCCGCTTGGCGCTGGTGTTTAAGTCGAGGGTGCCGCGTTCGGTTTCGCCTTCCCAAATGTTGAGGAAATCTTCGCCCCGCACTAATTCTGCTGACAAGTAACCGCTGAGGGTGGTGTCGGTGTGACTGGAATCCAAGCCTTTGGTGTTCACCAAACGGGTGCTCTCGATTTCGCAGTCGAGTTCGGCGGTGCAGAGGCTTTCTGGATAGGCTTCGCGGACGATCGCGATCGCCTCTTTGCCCCAGTTTACTAGCTGTTCGGCCGGCACCGACACTCCGCGATCGGGATAAACAACTTTCTCACCGGTGCCGAGTTCGATGGTTTCCGGTTCGTTGAGTTGCGAAAGCGCGATCGCCCTGTCCACCAAAATTTGCAGTTCCACGGGCCCGTAGGCCACCGCCAAACCCGGCCGCCCATCCCGCCACAGCCGCAGGGCAATGCCTTCTGCTTGGGCGGTTTCTAGCTGTTTGAGGCGGTTTGCTTCAAAAAAGACCGGCCGTGAGAGCGATTGCGATTCCAATACCTCAGCAGCTTCTGCACCTGCTTTGGTGGCTAGTTCTAGCAGTTGTTCTGCTGATTGGTGATTGGTCATTGTTCTCGGTGGTTGGTAATTAGTCAGTTGGCAGTTGGCAGTTGGCAGTTGTCAGTTGTCAGTTGGCAGTTGGCAGTTGGCAGTTGGCATTAGTCAGTAGTTATTAGTTATAGCCTTGCTCAGTAACATGAGATGCTCGTAGAGCATAGGCCTCGCGGGTCTTGGACTGAAAAGCATACCTCAATTATTTGAGAACCGCTATATGAGTTATTCGTTATTAGTCAATCTAGCTGTTAACTCTAGACTAAATAACGGTAGATTATTAACTGCTACTAACAACTAACAACTGACTACTAACAACTGACTACTAACAACTGACTGATGACTAATGACTAATGACTAATGACTGATGACTAAATAGTTAGTTCGTGCAAGAGCCAAAATCCTGCAAAAGATTCCGATTCGGGATTCGACTGAATTGCTAAGAAATGTACTTTTTTTGCTTGGTTTTTCGCGGCTTCAAATCCTTTCGCTTCTCTCTCAGTTGCTGCGTCTCTGAGATTAGCTAAAATCCAGCGATCGTTAGCTCCCGTATCTAATACCAGCCTAGCGGGTGGGCCGCTCTCAAATTTCAGAAAAGCCAACTCTAAACCCGACATCCAACCTGCCAAAGCGGTTGCTCTCGACGAGTAGATAATTAGTCCCGGAATTTGCGTTTCTGGGGCGAGGCGTGTCATCGGCAGTCCGAAAGCTTCGCCAAATCCGATATCCCACTCGGACATTTCGTCAAAAGCTGCGATCGGCAAACTCACAAACGCCCATTTTTCGCCGATTAAAGCATCCGGCAGCGCAACCGGCGTTTCAGGTACAAATTGAACGCTCGGGTTCACAACCGGTTGATAGCCCGGTTCGGCGGGATAAACGTCTTGCATCCGTTCTTCCAGCCACAGGCTAAGGGCGAGGGTGCGGCGGCTGCAGGCGGCGGGAATATCCAAATCCTCACAGGCTTTAGTAATCATGTTCGCCATTTGGCGGCGGAAAAAGCGGATTTTTTCAGGTCGTTTCGGTGCTGCGGCGATCGCCTCTTTAATTGCACCCGCCAGCCACAGGGAATTCACGGTAGAACTGGAGCAGAATTGCGAGTAGCGAAACAGAGATTCGGCCTTGTCGCCTACATTCAGCGGGCTTTCGCAGATTAACACTTCCCATTTTTTTTTCTCTCGCTCGTCTATGATTGGACGGCTGTAAAAGTCGAGTTCCCAAATAGTAGCCATGCCGCGCTGTTAAAAATTAATCCTTTCTCATGTTACCGGACAGCGGGCAAGTTTCTGATTCTGACAATTTAAGGCTGATTTTCACTTTCAAGGGCGATCGCACTTTCTCAAAGATTGCCACTCTCCCTTGCAGCTTCCCGTGTAATTTTTGGCAGGAGTGCACAACCGGAAGCATTAGCAACTCCTCGGAGAACAGTCGCGGAGCTCTCTCAACACGCGATCGTTTGTTAAACTTGTGCAAGCCAGGGAAAACAAACAGTATAGCTTGATTCCATGAGACAAATCATTCTCGAAAAGATTGTTTCTACTTTACAACCTTTAGATTATGTTCTCGCTTTATGGCAAGGAGGTTCAGCAGCCCACGGATACACCGACGAGTGGTCAGACCTAGATATTGCGGTTGTGGTTGAAGATAACTGCGTGGAAGAAACATTTGAGATTGTTGAACAAGCCCTCGCAGAAATTGGCGAGATAGAACTCAAATATCGAGTTCCCGAACCCGCTTGGCACGGTCAATCGCAGTGCTTCTGGCGGCTGAAAGAAAGCCCGCCGTTCTTGCTGATTGATTTCGCTGTTTTTCGGCGCAGCAGCCCCAACGATTTCCTGGAAATAGAGAGACACGGGAAAGTGCCGATCGCCTTTGACAAAGCTAATCTAATTGTACCGCCTCTTTTGGATCGAAGCAAACATTTATCTACAATGCAGTCGAGATTCAACGACCTTAAAATCCGTTTCGATTTACTGCAACCTCTGGTAAAAAAAGAGATTTATCGCGGACATTTAGTAGATGCGATCGGCAACTATCACAATTGGACGCTTCTACCATTAGTCGAACTGTTGGGCATGATTTACCGTCCCCACAGATACGATTTTGAACTAAAATATTTTAGCCGAGATTTTCCGCGCCCAATAGTCGATCGCGTCGCACCGCTTTTCTGCATTGCAAATCTTGAAGATTTGGCAGTAAAACAGCAAATAGCTGAGGCTTTTTTTGCAGAAACTTTACCGCTTGCACAAGCTAATTTTTCCTCTGACAATGCCCTAACACTACCGCCCTAGGCTCAAAGTTTCGTCCCGAAAGCGATTAATATAGTATTATCAACTTATATCTTGCACCACTGTCAATAATCCTTTTTTGAACAGGCTTTTCGGCCTGTTCCACAGGAAAATCTACTCTTTGTGGAACGGGCATCTTGCCCGTTCTTGAGAAAGATGCAAGATGTGAGTTCAACTTTAAAGATTAACATCCCATGACAAAACTCAGCGTCAACATCAACAGAATCGCCCTCCTCAGAAACTCTCGAAACATCGGCATCCCCAGCGTTACTGAAGCCGCAAAAACAGTAATTGCTGCTGGAGCTCATGGCGTTACAGTCCATCCCCGCCCCGACGAAAGGCATATCAAAGCCGCCGATGTTTACGAATTAGCCAAAATGCTAACCGTTGAGTTCAACATCGAAGGAAATCCATTTCAGCCGCCATTTATGGATATAGTTTGCGACGTAAAACCGGCTCAGTGTACCTTGGTGCCAGACGCTCCTGACGTGCTAACATCCGATAGCGGTTGGAATATTCCCGAAAATCGCGATCGGCTCTTACCAATCATTGAAAAATTAAAAGACAACGGCATCAGAGTCAGCTTGTTTATGGACGCAGATGCTGCTCTCATGCCGCTAGCAAAAGAAGTTGGAGCAGACAGAGTAGAACTGTACACGGAACCCTACGCAACTGCTTTTCGCGAAGGTAGAGTAGACTTTGTTTTTCAACAATATGTCTTAGCAGCTAAAGCCGCTCAATCAGCAGGTTTAGGGGTGAATGCCGGACATGATTTAAATTTGCAAAACTTAGCTAAATTTTGCTCGATTCCTGATATACTAGAAGTATCAATTGGTCATGCTTTAATTGCGGAAGCGCTAGAAATGGGGTTGTCCAACACAGTACAAGCTTACCTAAAAATTCTGGCAGGTTCGTAGTACAAATTAACCTCGTGTGGTAGGGCGGATTTGGTAGTGATAAACTCGTTTTTATCTTAGATAATAACTAAATCCGCCCTACAAACATACAGTATCAAAACTTACGTAGAAAATGGTTTGACACGCTACAAATATGGTAAGGTGGGGTTAGCAGCGCCCTAGATAATTAGGCGATCGTCAATCGATTTTAGATTTTAGATTTTAGATTTTAGATTTTAGAATTGAAGCATTGACTTGCGCGAGATAAATACGTTCGGCAAGTTTCATCGGATACAGGTTTTTTATTTCTCGACGGATGAATCACGTGGCGGGTATCCTGGATGCTTTCGGTAAAGAATGAAGTAACACTAGGGGCCGTAACCCCGTGGGGTGCTAGCCGTGTTCTAGTAGCAACGCTCCTCCCAGAGCCAAGACACCGCGTTTTTTGCGTGTGGGCATTTTTTTGAGCAAGCTCCTCGGAAAAAGCTGGAATTTTCCTCGACCAAATTACTAATATTCTGTGATGATATTATAGGTAGGGAGTATCATTGAAATGCCCCGACAAACTGAGGCTACTACTTAGCTCCCGCACTGCCAATTTGCTACCAGCAGATTTTGTGCAAGTACGGGATATTTACGTGTATCCTATATCCTCCTGTAGCCTCTGTGCGATCGCCCGATTTAATCCGGTGAAAACAGGCAAACACAAGTAACCATATACAATTCCTTACCCCCCTCGGAAGTGCGACATGAAAAAACTAATTTTACTGACTGGAATGCTACTCATGATGACGGCAAAATCAGTATTTGCCAGCCCAGTAGCCCCAAAAATTGCACCGAGCGAGCTGATGGCTGCCTCGGAAATTACAGAAACCCTTAACAAACCCGTTACTTCTGAATCAGTTTCAAACCTCGAACCGATCAAGCGAATGTCAACCTCGGAAATCCGAGAAACAATCAACCAACCCACCACCTATATTTTTGAAGGCATCAAAGGGCGAGAACTCACTCTCTCCCTGTGGGCGGGACAACTGACAGCCGAACTGTACAGTCCCAATGGTGAAAATATGGGGGTTATTGAAAAAGCAGACAATCAGTGGATTGGCCAGTTGCCAGAGTCAGGCATCTATCGCGTGCGAGTTACCCCGAAAGGTGAAACCACCAGCTTCGTACTGGGACGCGACTTTAACGCCAAGTGGACTTATAGGCCCGATCGCGCAATTCCCATAGCATTCAAGGAAAAACAAGCCACAGTCAAACTCAAAATGTCCGGCTACCAAATCCAGCCCATCACGGTTCAAGGCCAGCAGGGACAGACAATTAGGGTGACAGCTAGCACCAAAAATCTAGATCTGGCGATCGAATCTCCGATGGGACAACTCCTGGATCAAGGCGAAGGTCAAACTTTTGCTCAACTACCGGAATCCGGCACTTACCGGGTAATCGTAGTTGCCAAGAGGCCGGTCAAGTCCTCCATCAAAGTTTCTGTGCAATAGCAAAGATTGCACAAATACAGTCGGGCGATCGAATTTGCGCCACAAAAAAAATAGCTCGCCCCATTGGCGAGCTATTTTTTTTGTAAAATCAACCTTGGATCAGCGCTTCAAAACGTTCTTGTTTCCAAATGCAGCTTAAATCAGAGTCAGCTAAAGCTAGCTCTCGGTATAAATTAGGGATAAACTCAACAGCCCGCTGCAAATTGTCAAGGGCCAAATCAGCAAATCCCAATAGCGCATAACAGCAAGCTTTATTGTAAAAAGCATTAGCAAAATCAGGAGTTATTTCTAAGACTGTTTCGTAGCAAGCAATCGCCTCAGAGTAGCAGCCTTTTCGCGCCAATTCCACACCCCGGTTGTACCAAATTAAATAATCTTCAAAGGGACGCTCAGAAGTGGGAGTGAACTTGGCATTTCTCTGATTTAAACCTACTAATTTCTCCAAAGCAACTCTCCGTTCGCCCACAGCATCGGCTCTGCCCGGTTGTAGAGCGATCGATCGGCTAAAACTAGCCACTGCTTGTTTGTAAAGTCCCATTGAGTTGGCAGCTATACCGCGATTGTACCAAGCCTTTGCGTCGTCTGGGTTAAACTCGATCGCCCGGTCAAAACTGTTGAGCGCCTGATAGTAAAGCTTGAGTTCCAACAGGGCATTACCTCGGTTGTACCATGCCCAAGCAGCCTCCGGGTACAAATTTAAACAGCGATCAAAACTCAGAACCGCCTTCTGGTAAAGCCCCATATCGATCAGCGTCAGTCCCCGGTTGTGCCAAATACTCGCCGCGCACGGACTGAACTCCAGAGCCCGGTCAAAACTATTGAGAGCCTCCAAAGGGCGGCCCAACTTTCCTAAAGCAATAGCCCGGTTGTGCCAGCCAAAGCTCGCATTCGGCTCCACCGCCAAGGCCTCATCAAAACTCTTCAGCGCCTCTAAGTGCCGTTCTAATTTCCCCAGAGCCATACCTCGGCCGAACCAAGCCTTATAATGATCTGATTGCAACTTCAAAGCTCTGTTAAAGTTCGCCAGAGCACCATGATCATCGTTAGCTTCGAGGTGGCGCGAGCCCAGATGGTAATACCAAGCCGCTTCCAAGTTTTGAATTAAGTTCATAATATTTTGTATCTATCTTAGGTATGATTCTACATGAAACCATACCTGGAGTAAAACTGTAATTCCACTAAAAATCTGAAAAATTTGATACAGGGCGATCGCCGGTACAAACTGCTACTAACAACCTCAACAATTAGCCGTTGATACTAACTATTTTTCTCTCGTAAAATGGTCTTTTAGCTAACCGCACTCATCGTTTTTTAGAGCTGCTGCGAATCTTAACTCTGCGTGAATCACGCAACTCTTACCCCATCCCGAATTAGGTTTGCAGTTACACAAAGAGTCCTAGGGCGCCCCAAGTCTAACTGCAACTCTCATAGTGCTAATAGATCCAACTTGTGCTTGCCCAACTCAAGCAACCACAACCGCTGTTTTAGCATTCTCACTCAACATCAACTGGCCTCTTCCATCAATACTAAAATCTTTCCCCAGCACAAAACCCTTGCCCATCAACCGCTGGCAAACAACCAGGGCAGTAATCCGGCGAATTTCTTCCATCACGTCAGCAGGAATCAAATAACTCAAACTCCAGATCACGGACTCGCAGTCATACCAAATCAAACGCTCAATACTGACAATCATCAAAGCAGCTACACTGTCAACAGACAGCCGCCCTCTGAGATCGGCAATCAAATCCTTACCAATTAAGCTATTGCGAGTCATCATCGCTCTAGCCATCTTCCCAATTTCTTGTTCGAGTTCTAAATGATTCATGCTTGGCACTGGCTTTTATGTTTTTAAAGCACTACTAAAAGTAAAAACAGTAGCCGCTACCAGGCTCTGCCATAGCGTAGCTGACGCAGGCTCTACCGTAAGTCCTTTTAACAAAGTATACCTAAAGAAAGATCAAAAATGTATCTAAAGGCAGATACAAAATTATATTTTTTAAAAAAATTTGGTTTCCCAATCGCCACAAGAGTTTTTACAAGCAGCGAATTGAGTATTTGTGATGGATATCGGCCGGAGTAAAGTCGATCGATTTTAGATGTTAGATTTTAGATTTTAGATTGGGGAGCATCTCATATTTGTAAAAACACTTATTCTGGCTCCTTCCTTCTTCCTCTTTCCTCCTGACTCCTGACTCCTGGCTCCTGGCTCCAATTTTGGGCTGGGCTGCAAAAGTCAATCGATTCGAGAATTGGTAAATTCGCTACATAATAAGGAAGTAGTTACTTCGGAGAAAAAACAGCAATGGCTGCAAACCAGGCAGACATCGATATTGCCCCCTTGATCGACTACGGCCTGATCGACCCCACCGCCACGCCAGAGCAAGTAGAATTCTGTTGCCAACAAGCAGAGAGATTTGGGTTTGTCACAGTTTGCGTGTATCCCGCCTACGTCAGACAAGCAGTTGATCTGCTGCACGGCAAACGTCCCAAAGTCTGTACAGTTATAGGTTTTCCCACCGGTGCTTCGACTTCAACGGTGAAAATTTACGAAGCTCTAGAAGCAGCAGATAATGGAGCTGTAGAGTTAGATGTCTCCGTTAACTTAGGATTGTTGAAAGCTGGAAGAATCGACGAATTCCACCGAGAATTAGCCCAAATTTGCGAAGAAACTAATCTCACCATCAAAGCAATTATCGAAAGTTCTCTGCTTTCGGATGCCGAAAAACAATTAGCTGCTGAGATTTGTATGGAAGCTGGTGTGGCTTACATCAAAACCAACACAGGCTTTTTTGGCCCGGCGAAAGTTGACGATGTGCGACTGCTGAAGGAAGTTACGAAGGGACGGATTGGGATTAAAGCGGCCGGCGGAATTCGTACTCATGAACAAGCTCTAGATTTGGTAGTAGCTGGGGCAACTCGTTTGGGGACTTCTCGTGGCCCGGAATTACTCCGCCAGCGCGATAATTTAGATAAAAGTCATTAGTCAGTAGTCAGTAGTCATTAGTCATTAGTCAGTAGTTAGTAGTCATTAGCAATGGCTAATTGGTAATAGCTAATTGGGAATTGGTGCGCCCTTACGCACCCTACAACTAAAAGTTCTGCGTCCTGGACTGTTTTTGCTACTGTCTAATAACAATACTTCGGACAGTTTTTGATTGCCAACTGTAGAATGACTGTTCCAGGTCGATCGACCAACGAGGACAATGAAACTGTCCGAAGTATTGTAGTAAATCTAAAATCTAAAATCTAAAATCTAAAATCGAGTGACTCGAACTTACAAAGCAACTGGAATCAATCTCAAGAGTGCGCCGATGGGGGAATCCGATCGAGTGCTGACAATTTTGACGCGGGAATTCGGCTTAATTCGAGCCGTAGCACCGGGTGTTCGCAAACAACGATCGACCATCGGCGGTAGAAGCGAATTATT
Source organism: Microcoleus sp. B5-D4 (assembly GCF_036705145.1). Taxonomy (NCBI): domain Bacteria; kingdom Bacillati; phylum Cyanobacteriota; class Cyanophyceae; order Oscillatoriales; family Microcoleaceae; genus Microcoleus; species Microcoleus sp. B5-D4. Next base: position 38,294 of record NZ_JAUBTV010000035.1, read on the forward strand.
TGTTGTCAACGAATTGCTAATTGCCAAAGGCCGATCGCTCGACAAAATTACCCAAGCCGACACGGTACAATCCCATCCGGGTTTGAGCCGCAACCTAGGGAAACTCGCAGCCGCGCAATATCTGGCCGAATTGGCGATCGCCAGTGCCCTTTCCGATGAGCCCCAAGAAGAACTCTTTTGGTTGCTGGGCGAACATTTGAGCCGTTTGGAGCGTTTGTCCGATCGCACAGAAATCCAATCTGCCGCCGTGCTGATTGCTCACCTCACCCACGGCATTTTTCACTTGCTAGCCTTAGCCGGCCTCGCGCCCCAAGTCCAAGTCTGCTGCGCCACCAGACAGCCGCTTATCCCAAATTTCACCGATCCGAACTGGCAAACCGGGTTTAGTATACCCTCTGGGGGAACCTTCAGCTTGTCCGAGCTAGCTAAGCTAGAGGCAGAACTCTCTTCAGAAATCGGTAGCTTGTACAAATCCGCTTCCCGTTCCCGGCAAACGAATGGCAGCAAACACTTGACAAATTTCGAGATAAATGCTAAGGAATTAGCAGCGTTGCAACAGTTGGCTAGTCCAGAACTAGGAGAGGGGATTGCCGATCGAACAACTTGGGTATCTGTCGAAAATATTTTGCGACAATATGCCCAGTATCATTTAGGTTGCACGATTCGATCGGGAAGCTCGATCGACACCTACCTAGAGAGTTTTGAGTTTTAAATTTTGAGTGTGGATTTAAATAGGTGAAGGGGCGATCGTACATCGCACCCCCAGCCTGCCGGATACCCGAACCTGCCGGCCTTTTCAGGTAAATTCTCAAGGTAGTTGCGACATCAGATAATAGATAGAGATAAAGTTACGAGATTATTAATAAACTTAGGGGTTAACACCTCAAATTCAAATTCCCATCCCCCCAACCTCAACCACCCCAGGCCATCCACCCCAAATTCTATGATGCGACTGTCTGATTCTGATTTGACAATATCTGTTTTAGCCGTAACCCACCACAAGATGGAAGAACGAGAAAATTTTCCAGAGTTTGACTCTTATCCCGTCTCCGCCGATCGACAATGGAGCAACGTCCCAGACCCAGAAATGGATAAATACCCCACAACTCCAGCACCAGACTGGAACAACGGCAATAGCCCACAGCCCGAAGCAATCCCCCCGGTTCCCACACCAGAGCCAGCAGCAGAACTCCCCGAAGCAGTAGCCGAAATTCCCGAAAAACAAACGGGATTTCTGCCAGTGCTCAAAAACCCAAATTTTCTAGCATTGTGGAGTGGGCAAGTTTTCTCCCAACTAGCAGATAAAGTTTATCTCGTACTGACGATCGCCCTCGTGGCCAGCCGCTTTCAAGCGCCAGATCAAACCATCAGCAGGTGGGTATCGGCAATCATGATCGCCTTTACCATTCCCGCAGTGCTGTTCGGGGCCGCCGCAGGCGTGTATGTCGATAGGTGGTCGAAAAAAGCAGTGCTCGTCGCCACAAACCTGCTGCGGGGAGCCTTCGTTTTAACCTTGCCAGTGCTGCTGTGGCTCTCTGACGGGTGGGAACTCGGTCAACTGCCACTCGGATTCTGCTTGCTGCTGTTAGTGACATTCCTCGTTTCGACTTTAACTCAATTTTTCGCGCCAGCAGAACAGTCAGTGATTCCCCTAATTGTGGAACGCCGCCACCTGCTATCAGCCAACTCCCTCTACACCACAACCATGATGGGGTCGGTGATTATTGGCTTCGCAGTGGGAGAACCCTTACTAGCTTTAGCCGACACCCTATTTTCCAACCTCGGCGGCGGACTCGGCATCGGCAAAGAATTAGTAGTAGGGGGAAGTTACGCCTTCGCCGGAGTGCTGTTGCTGTCGATGCAAACAGGCGAAAAAAACGAAGTCGAACACGAACCGCCGCACCCCTTAGCAGATTTGCGAGATGGCCTGCGTTACATCAACGATCAACCGAAAGTCCGCAATGCTTTAATTCAACTAATTATTCTATTTTCCATTTTTGCAGCCTTAGCAGTTCTAGCAGTGCGGCTGGCAGAAATCCTCCCCGGTATGAAAGCATCACAATTTGGCTTTTTGCTGGCGGCGGTAGGCGTTGGCATGGCTGCTGGGGCGACGACAGTTGGCTATCTCGGCCATAAATTTTCTCACTCCCAACTGAGTTTAATCGGCTCGATTGGCATGGCACTTGCTCTGATGGGCCTTTCTGCATTTACACAGCATTTGTGGCTATCGGTGCTGTTCATTACCCTGTTGGGTTTATTTGCCTCATTGGTGGGAGTGCCGATGCAGACTACAATTCAAGCAGAAACTCCAGAAGAAATGCGCGGAAAAGTCTTCGGGCTGCAAAACAATGCCACTAATATCGCTTTGAGTTTACCGTTGGCTTTGGCCGGGGTAGCAGAAACTTTTCTGGGTTTGCCGACAGTATTTTTGGGTTTAGCAGGATTAGCGATGGCTGGGGGTGTCTTAACCTGGTATATTTTCCGTAGCAGTAATAGCAAAGTCGATCGAATCTAAATAAATAACAAACTCTGATTTACTGGAATGCACATCGCTTGGCTAGGAAAAAAATCACCTTTTTGCGGTAACGTCACTTACTCCAGGGAAGTCACCAACGCACTATTAGACCGGGGATACCAGGTTAGTTTCCTGCACTTTGCCCAAGAAGCGGGCCCACTGGACAGGAACAATACGGGGTGGAGTATGGCAAATGGTTCATGGGGCAAGGGAATTGCTCAAACCTCATATACCACTTCGCTCTCGTCCGCCAGTTGCAACGAAGTCTCTTTACCCTGTCACTACAAATCGCAAATTTATACGATTCCCACTCTCAAGTCCCGCACAGTGCTGATGAAATCTCTGCGGCGGCTCAAACCCGATGTTGTTCACGCTTCCCTGACGCTTTCGCCCCTAGACTTTTTGCTGCCGGAAATTTGTCAAGAATTGAATTTGCCTCTGGTGGCGACTTTTCACCCGCCGTTCGATCGCAAATTGCGGAATTTGACATCGGGAACCCAACACCTGATGTATCAACTGTACGCTCCATTTTTGGCGAACTACGACTCGACGATCGTTTTTTCTCAGATTCAGCGGGATATATTGGTGAAGTTGGGAGTGCCACAGGAACGGGTAGCCGTGATTCCCAACGGCGTGGATGCCATTAAATATTCTCCAGGGCCTTCGGGGTTGAAGTCGGAATTAAAAGCCGATCGAATTTTTGTTTACCAAGGCCGCATTGCCCAGGAGAAAAATGTCGAGGCTTTGCTCAAGGCCTGGAAACACTGTAATTTTGGCCCTGGGAACGTATTGGCGATCGTAGGCGACGGGCCCCTAGCCGCCTCGCTGCAACTGTTTTACGGCGAAGATGATGGCATTGTGTGGCTCGGATTTGTTGCTGAGGAGGAACGCCGGATCGAAATCCTCCGGGGTGCTGACGTATTTATTTTGCCTTCTTTGGTGGAGGGACTGTCGCTGTCCTTGCTGGAAGCGATGGCCTGCGGTTTAGCTTGTTTGGCAACCGATGCCGGTGCTGACGGCGAGGCCTTGGAGGAAGGCGCGGGGATAGTTTTGAACACTCAGAGGGTACGAAGTCAGTTGCAAACCTTGCTGCCGCTGTTTTGTGATCATCCTGAGTTGGGAATGCTGCTTGGTCAAAAAGCACGCCAACGGGCGATCGATCGTTACACTCTCAGTCAGAATATTACTGAGTTGGAAAAGCTGTACTCTGAGGTTTTGCAAAAGCAGCGGGTGCCACTTCGCGGTTTAGCATAATTCAGCAGGAAGAAGGAACTCCGAACCAGTTGAAATTAATCCGTGTATCCGTGTCAAAATCCGTGTTGTGCCTTCCTTCTTCCTTCACAAATGACATACAAAAATCCCGCTCCTACAGTTGATATTATCATCGAGTTAGCCGATCGCCCCCATCGGCCGATCATACTCATCGAACGCCGCAATATTCCCTACGGCTGGGCACTTCCCGGCGGTTTTGTCGATTACGGGGAAGCGGTAGAAACGGCGGCAAAACGCGAAGCTTTAGAAGAAACGAGTTTGAATGTAGAATTAATTGAGCAATTTTACGTTTATTCCGACCCAAATCGCGACGCCCGCGAACACACTATCAGTATTGTATTCTTGGCTTCTGCAACGGGCGAACCTCAAGCCGCTGACGATGCTAAAAATTTACAGATTTTTGAATCTTGGCAGATTCCTCGTGAATTGTGTTTCGATCACGATCGCATTTTGCGCGATTATTGGCGTTACCGTCATTATGGATTGCGGCCGCGTTTGTAGGAGGGGAGTTTTTGTTTCTTTGTTCATTTCACATCTTGCACTAATGTCAGGAACAGGCAAGATGCCTGTTCCACAAAAAAAACTCAATGTTATTGTAATAATGTCAGCAACAGGCAAGATGCCTGTTCCACAAAAAAAACTCAATGTTATTGTAATAATATCAGGAACAGGCAAGATGCCTGTTCCACAAAAAAAACTCAATGTTATTGTGGAACGTCAGGAACAGGCAAGATGCCTGTTCCACAAAAAAAAATTAATGTTATTGTGGAACGGGCTTCTAGCCCGTTCTTGAGAATGGTGTAAAATCTGAGTTCATTAAACTAAATTCTATGGCAAGCTTGACAATATTAGGCGGAGGTGCTTGGGGTTCGGCATTGGCCAATCTGGGAGGCAAAAAAGGCGATCGAGTTAATTTGTGGTCGCGCAGCAGTTCTGTTAATCTAGAATCAGTTATCACAGGTGCGGATGTTGTTGTTTCGGCAGTTTCCATGAAAGGAGTTGGAGCAACAGTCGATCGACTGCTTGCGTTAGAGTTAAGTCCCAGTACAATTATAGTTACCGTCACCAAAGGTTTAGACCCCGCGAGCACGCGGACTCCATCTCAAATTTGGCAAAATGCCTTTCCTAACAATTCAATTGTGGTACTTTCCGGCCCTAATCTTTCCGAAGAAATTCAGCAGGGCTTGCCGGCTGCAACGGTAGCGGCGAGTTTGGATTTAGCGGCGGCCAAGCAAGTGCAAAATGTTTACAGTTCCGATATTTTTCGGGTTTATGTGAATGAAGACCCGCTGGGGACTGAGTTAGGGGGAACTTTGAAGAATGTATTTGCGATCGCCGCTGGTGTTTGCGACGGTTTACAATTAGGAACTAATGCTAAATCTGCTTTGCTGACTCGCGCTTTACCGGAAATGATTCGGGTGGGTTCTCGTTTGGGAGCTCGCGCCGAAACTTTTTACGGTTTGTCTGGTTTGGGAGATTTGCTCGCTACCTGCAACAGTCCTTTATCGCGCAATTATCGGGTTGGTTTCGGATTGGCTAAAGGCAAATCATTAGAGCAAATTTTGCACGAATTGCAGAGCACTGCTGAGGGAGTCAATACTACTAATGTGTTGATTGATTTGGCTAATCAACGCGGCATTGAAGTGCCTGTTTCTCGTCAAGTTTACCGCTTGTTGAATGGGGAAATTACTCCCGAACAAGCTGTTTTATCGCTGATGGAACGCACTTTGAAACCGGAGTGAGTAAGTTTTTTAGCATGAAAATTTAAGCTTTTGGGCGGGCAAGATGCCCACCCCACAAGAGTTGGGAAAAATAGGATAAATACTATCTATTTACCGCCGTAATAAAAAGCGATTTCTTTCTCTTTCAGCGGTGCAAAGTTGGCCGCCACCAGCATTTTATCCAGTTCCTCTTGTCCGATGTGTTTGACACCGATTCGGACAATGCGCGATCGCATTGTATTTGACACGCCACTGCGCTGTCTGCCGGCTTCTAATCCCATCACTTGCTTGTAGAGGTCTAATTTTGCTTGCGGAATCGGAGTACCGTCAAAGTCGATTCCAGAGGCGATCGCCACATCGATCGCATCTGCACCAGTTGTAGATTGAGCCGCTGAGTTTGTTTCTGAAGACATTGTGCAAATTAAATAAAAAGGACGATCGTCATTAAAAGTAGTTTAGAGCTAAAAGTACCAAAAGTGAAATAAACTAAACATATTCGATTCAGGACTATTTGACTGAGATATTACACCAATGTCAGCAACAGGCAAGATGCCTGTTCCACAAGAAAATTAATTCTTTGTGGAACAGGCATCTTGCCTGTTCAGAAAAGGCTTATTGAAATTGGTGCAAGATATCAGTTTAACACAAGGGCGATCGCACTTAGCATTTCTTCAAACAACGGATTGCCAAAACTCATCAATTGCACGGAAGCATTTTCGTCAAAGATATCCGGGTAAAATGTGATATAATAATCGCGACTTTTATAGTTGAGATGCCAAGTGCGATTTTCCGAGCGATCGAAGATAGCGCCCATCTGCTTTAAAATCAAAGAATTGACAAACAAATTTTCGATTGTTTCAGGAAACAGAGAAGTCGGCTGCAGAGGTTGACGGATTTCTTGCAAGTCTGATTCTACATCCATCGCTACCATTTCATCGAGGGCCGGGCCGCGAGGCGGCGCGTCTAAAATGCGATCGAACTCTCCCAACAAAACGCCCTCTTCTTCGGGATCTGCACTCATCACAGCCTGTTCGATGAAAGTGGGAACTGTTGCCAGAATAGGTTGCAAATTGCCGACTACGGTTTGAAAAGCATCGATGCGATCGCGCAATTTCTTGTAAACCTTCGCCTCTACCGTTCCGTCATAGTAAAAATTGTGTATTCTTACAGTATCATAAATCTGGCCGATGCGATCGAGCCTGCCGATGCGTTGTTCGACTCGCATGGGATTCCAAGGCATATCGTAGTTGATTAAAACGCCGCAAGTTTGCAAATTTAGCCCTTCTGATGCGGATTCGGTACAAAGTAAAATTTTGATGATTCCTTCTCGGAATTTGGTTTTGATTTGTTCTTTCGGAAAAATTCGCCATTGGCCATTTTGATACAATTCTCCGCCGCGCCCGGAATAGCAAGCAATCTGAGCACCATATAATTGTTGTAAAGCAGTTCTGAGATAGTCCATTGTGTCGGTGTACTGCGTGAAGACGATCGCACTTTCGCGCTGGATTAGTTCTTGACGCAAAATTGTGATAAAATGCGAAAGCTTGCTATCTTCGCCTGTATTCTCAAATTGATAAAGTAAATCTTCTAAATATTTAATTTCTTCAGGATCGGCTGGTTCAAAATAAGATTCCATTCCTTCCAGAATCACATCATCGGCATCATCTAAATCCTGAAAATCATCCTCAGTAATGCTAATTCCTTCGAGGCGGCGCTGCAATGATTCGCGGATGGCATAAAACGAACTTGTCAGGCGTTTGCGGTAAAGAGTCATCAAAAATCCTAACGCTTTGCGGTTGTCTTTTTGCGCTAGATTGTAAAAGTGGCGCACGTAATTGCTGACGGCGAGATAAAGCGGCACTTCGCGGTTATTTTCTAATGTAATCGCATTGTCTCTGACTGCGCGGTGGGGAATATCGCGATCCAACAATCCCCGCTGATAGTATTGGCGCAAGGTGTCGCGGGTGTGGCGAAACATCAAATCTTTGAGGGGAGTATTCACTGTCAAATATTGGCGGGAAGCGGCGATAAAATCCGTGTCTTCAGCAACTTGTTTCGGGTTGACTCGCTGGTTTTTTTCCCAGACATCGCGCAACTTATAATATAGTAGCCGATCGCCCTTCTGTAAATATTCCTGCAACCGAGTACAGGGCGAACCGCCTTGGTGGAAGTAATCCACAGACATCTGCTGCCAAAAATTCAAGTTTTGGCGATCGGGCTTTTCCGACAATGTGCTAAAATAATTGCAGAAATTCTCACCATAAGACCAATGTCCGTGGAGTCCGAGAAGTTGCAATAAATCGAAAACTTCGATCGCATCAATCTGCATGGGCGTGGCGGATAATAATAACAGCGATCGGCTTTTTTCTTTCAATTGCTGCATTAACTCAAGCAACCGATTCGGAGTTTCCTTGCGGTTTTGCGGGCTTTGGCGGCGGGCGTGATGCGCTTCATCCAGAATCACCAAATCCCACGGTTGCGCGTCTAAAAGCTGTTTTGTGCGATCGCTCCGACGGACTAAATGAGATGATGCTAAAATGAGATTTTGGGAATTCCAAATATTTTCTTCCCCTGACTGACTTTTCTCCCCATGCGGATTTTTTAATTCACCTTTGCTATAACTCCAAAAGTGCAAGTTAAATTTTTCGCGCAATTCTTCGTGCCATTGCGGCTGAATGCTGGCTGGTGCTAAAATTAACACGCGCTTAACTTTTTGGCTGACGAGTAAGTAACGCAGAATTAACCCAGTTTCGATGGTTTTTCCCAATCCAACTTCATCGGCAATTAAGAAACTTTTCGGGAAATTTGCCGCCACTCTACGCAATATCTTAATCTGATGCGGCCAAGGTGCGATCGGAATAGATTTCAAACAATAATCGAGACAACTTGGCGAAGCGTACAAATTGAAAAGCGGTTCAAATTTAGCATAATCTAGGAATAATTCAGAATCCCCAACAACTCCTCCTAAATCCCGACTCCTAACATCCGTTACATCCGCTACATCCGCTACAAAATCCGTTGCCGAACCTTCCTCATCCGTTACATCCGCTACAAAATCCGTTGCCGAACCTTCCTCCCGATTCCACACAGGTTTACTGCTGGGCGCGTAGTTTAGCAGCTTATTTTTCACCGCTTCCGGCACTTCAAAAACGCGCACATTCGGCGATAAATTGTTCCACAACTGTTCAAACCGAAAAATCTCTTCAGAAACTCGTTCTGCATCTCTGCCGCCTTCCCAAGCACAATAAACGTGGAAAGATTCAACGTTGCTTTCCCAACCGCTGAGAGATTCGTTATTGGAACCGCTAAAGGCTAATTGTGCGCCGTTACAGTCGGTGAAAATGCCGACTTTTTCGTGAAAAATATGCTGGCGATCGAGTAAACTTTCAGTATCTATTGGTAAGCCGTTAGATTTGAGGGGAACGGCGATTTTAATATCGAGATAACTGTTTTGAATCAGCCAACTGAGGATTTCAAAATGTTTGAGTTGGGCGAAGGTTTTGGGCGGCTGTAAATCGGTATCGAGGCGGATGGTAACTGCATCTCGGAGGGCGTAACCTTGTTGGATAGCTTGCAAGTCTTGCGGGCTGAATTGACAGCCCATGATTAACCGCATCCGCCCTTGATTGTGCAGCATTGCGCCCAATCCCTGCGCTACTTTACTGAGGATGGCGCTGTTGAAAAAGCCGGATTTGCGATCGTACTGTAGAGCACATTCTAGCGCGGGAATGTAGAAATCGGCGATCGGGTTATTTTCGTTGCTAGAATAGCTGATGCGCCAGGGATAATCTGTTAAATTCATGTTATTAGTTATTTGTTATTGGTTATTTGTTATAACCATTGATAATATGGCAACGGAAAACACGCTGCCCTGCCTTAAAGTACCACCAATAGTCCGACAGGGGTTGAAACCCCTGCCTCAAAGCTAAAGTCCTCTGAAGAGGACTGAAAAACTCATTAGTCATCTTCAATAATTATTGTGGGGTAGACATCCTGCTTGCCCTTTACAGGCTTGTCTGCAGATGTCGATTAGTCCTCTTCAGAGGACTTTCGCTTTGAGACAGGGAATTCATTCCCTGGCGGACTGGCGGGTTGGCGAGAGGACTAGCGGACTGACAGCTTAAGTTGACACCAATAAGCACAACGCCGTATCCCTTTTGTCCCCTGATTCTTTCAACCACCTAACCAAAATCTAAACTCAACTGTCCCTCAAACTGAATTTCCATCTGTTCATAAACAACCTTCGCCTTAATCTCATCCATCGCCAACCACAAATCTAACAAAGCCTTCTCCTCCGGGATGCGTTTCTTCTCATCCCCAATACGCGGAATCACTTTCAGCGCCACTTCTATCGCCCGCATGAAATTATCGTTATCAGTCAAAGCCGTTTTTTTCATAAACTCGCGCACGATTTGAATATCTCCGTCCTCCTGATACAAACCGATAATCGCGTGCAATCCATCCACTAAATAGGTAATCGAAAAATCTTGCGTATTGACCGAAAAAGCTCCTTTTTTCAGCCGCTGTTTCGGTGTCAAAAGTTTGCAAGTGCCGCTAGTCGAGTCAATTAATTTGTAGACTTTTGCTAAATCAACGACGTTGAAACCGCCGACGGCGAGGGCGAGTTGTCGCGCTTCATCGAAGGGGAACTCGACAGCGCCAAAGGCATCCCACGCGAGGAAATACCATTGAGTCAGGGCGTCAAATCCGGCGGTATCGGTTTGTGCAAGTTTGCGGAAGCGATAGTTTGCAATGGCTTTTCTGGCTTCAGCAAAAGCAACTTCCGGGCGCACTTCTTCGCCGCTGCTGTCGAGGATGGGATAGGAACGGCTGAACACATTTAAAGCCGGGCCAAAGGCGCTTAAATAAAGGTCGATACCTTTGATGTCGTTGGCTTCAAATTCCGGGGCGCGTTGTTCGACGAGATTGGCGACTTCCGGGCGCAAATCATCCCACCAAGCTTGGGCGGCGTTAGGATCGCGTTTGCGACAGACGAGGAGCACTGTACTAGAAACCGAGTTTTTCTGCGCTTGGTGCAAGTTTTGCGGGTTTTCGGTACTGACGGCCCAGGATGCGGTAATCTCGAAACCGGCATCAATGAGGGATTTTGTGAGTACGTCCCACGCGCCGGATTCTTTATGGTTGAATTGGACTGTCATCACGCCGTCATCGCGCAAAACTCGGTAATATTCGCTAAAAGCTAGCGCCATTTTTGCTTCGTAATCTTGTTTGGCGAGTTCATCGGGGGATGTGCCCATGTTGCGGAAGCGGAAAGGATTCGCTACAGCTTCTCTCGCTTTTTCAGTAAGTTCTGACCAGAATAAATCGGGGAATATATCGCCTAGTGTTCGTTTCATCCAAACGTAGAAAAAATCGGAAAGATCGGCATAGGGAATTGTGGAATAATAGGGTGGGTCGGTGATAATGGCATGGACTGAATTGTCGGGAATGTAGTAAAGGCTATCGGCGGATGCGCTATCGATTTGGATGGTTTTGGGGTCGTATTGTTCGATACCGAGTAAGCCGGTTGAGTGGGGTTTTGTGCCGAATAAAGCGCATAAACTTTTATATTCTGACGCAAAAGCATCAGCACACCAATGCCATAATTCTGCGGCCCCATTTATTTCTGGATAATTCCACGTTAAATTTAGAGCGTGAGTTTTAGAGGCTCTATCTACTACTGCACGGCTTGAATGCCAGCCTGATAATCTAGAATTATGGTCTACACATCTATCTAATACTAAAGCTAAGTAAGTTGCGATAGCCTCTACCTTCTCCGGTTCGTACTCAGCCTGTAGCAGCGCCTTAGCTTCGTTGATAATTTCTACATAGGTGACAAGCGTTAGAAGCTGACGGGAATTGAATAAGTCTTCATACTTTCGTAAGCCATAGTCATAATTGCCCGGTGAATTGTGCAAGTCGGTACTGGTCGCTTCATTGGGAATTAATCCCTTAATAATAAATTCCGCATAAGTTTGATTTAAATAATCTTGTGCTTTTTGAAGACCGTAAAAATCTAGATTAGCAGGAGTTCGGAATTCTAATACAGATTTGTTTTTTTTATAAGCTACTGCATATAGCTGATGTCCAAAATTATTAACAGATGTATAAAGTTTGATCTCTTGCTCTGTGATAACAGCATTACAATTGCAGCATTTGCCAACGGCTCTACTTAAAGTAGATAAGGTATTTGGATCGTATTCACCCGCATCCGTTTTAATCGTCGTATCCTTGCCTTTCTTCCCCTTCACAAACTCAAAATCAACCCGCTTCTCTTCCAAGTTAGGAATCGGTTTCACCGCACACCATTTATGTAAATTCTGCTTTTCGGGCCGCTTATACAACCACCAATTCGGACTCAACGGTACAACCGACTGACAACTCGGACAAACCACCGTATGAGCCCACAAATAAGTCTGCACAGTTTCCCCCGGTAAAGAAGGGAAAAACTCAGTTAATCTTTTCTCCGCTTCATCCCCCACCCATTTCACCCATTTATCAATATCCTCCTGCAAATCCGGGCCAAATTTCAGCGGATATTCCATCGCCGCCTTCATCGTCACCACCGCCACCGGATTGAGATCCGACGCCAACACATTCAACCCGTACCGCGCCGCCTCAAACGGAATGCTTCCCCCACCCGCAAACGCATCTAAAATCGTCGGTGTGCGATTCCCCCACACCTTCTCGCAATAGTCGTGAACTTTTTTAATTCGCACCGAAGACGGGGGAGTTTTGTAGAGTTTAATTTCCTTCCCCGGTTCCAATCCCAGCAAATATTCAAACTCTTCTAAAGAGATATCTGCGGGTAAAATCGACCCCAACACCGAAGCGCGAGAAAACGATAATGGTTTGCGCGAATACCAGCGATGCAATCCTTTAAATGGATTGCCGCCGTGTTCGTAATAAACCTGCTCGTTTAGCAGATTTACGGGCATGATTTTCTCGATGAAGAGGTGAGGGCGCATGATTTGTTGGTTGTTGGTTATTGTTTTTAGGAACAGGCAAGATGCCTGTTCCACAAAGATTTAATTTTATTGTGGGGAGTAGGGGGTTGGGCTTCTAGCCCGCCCGGAACAGGCAAGATGCCTGTTCCACAAAGATTTAATTTTATTGTGGGGAGTAGGGGTTGACTTTGACTTGAAATCTTGTCCCCCCCTTCTTAAGGGGGGCTAGGGGGGATCTCCGGGTTGTGCCTCCTAGCCAGCCCCTAAAAGGACTCATTCCCAACTCCTATGTGCATTGGTATTATCCCAAAATTTCTCGCTCAACTTTCAAATACCTCCGTCTTTTCAATGATAAACCATTCGTGGTACAATACTGCCAAGAAAAACTCTTCTCCTTTTGGGCGATCGCACACAGCCATATATCCCGATACAAACATATCATCATCAAAAGTTGTATCCTTAAGAAACAGAGTCAGCGAGTTGCCATCCGCGCTCCAAATTGTCCGCAAAATCGTGATATTTTGGTGACGAGATGCTTCAACTGGCAATAACACCCACCGCCCCTCAATCTCGATAAATTCAGGTTCGCCGTATCTAAACTCCGACTCCCATGTCTCCGGCCCTTCATGCTTCTCAATAATCCGATCCCACCGCACTGTTTTAATCTTGGCTAAAGTTTCATTAGACAAATCAGCAACTTTCATCAGATTAATCTCCCAATAAATTTTGCTTGTTTGTATCGAAGTCTAGATCCCCCCTAACCCCCCTTAATAAGGGGGGGACCGGAAGCAGTCAAAGTCAACCCCTACTCCCCTTCTTAAGGGGAATTTAGGGGGATCTAGACTTAGCGTAAAAACGAGATTTCTCAAGGATTTTAGTAAAATCGAATCAATCTCCCAATAAAATTCGCAAAGCTTTCAAAGCATTAGAACGATTGCCATTGGCAATTTTTCCAAACCAATAATGTGCCTCTTCATTACTCATCGCCATAATTCCCTCGGCAATATTCGCAATTCGTTCGGTTTTCGATAGCGGTTGCAGCGATTGAAATAAAATCGCCAAACTTACGCCGGATTCTTCTGATAATATATAAGGAGTTTGTCGCTGCTGAGATAAACTTTTAGGGTCGTAATTATTCGCTTTGAGAGTTGCATAAATTGTTTGTCTGGCTAAAACCAGAGCATTTCCTTTGAGTCGCCCCATTTTTTTCGCAGCAGGACGTTTTTTCTCTCCGGCTTTCTTGTAAGCACATTGGTAGAGTTCTAATGCGAAATTGTTATTTTGTAAAGGCAAAACTCGTAATTGAAATTCTTGCATAAAATAATCAAAATTATAGCATATTCCAGGTTTTTAGGGGCGTGGCACTGCTTATTGATATCAACTTAAGTTCAAAGGTAGTTACAGATTGTTGGTAATAGAATTAAACTTAGATCCCCCCTAGCCCCCCTTAAGAAGGGGGGGACCGGAAGTAACTCAAAGTCCCCCTTCTTAAGGGGGATTTAGGGGGATCTAGACTCAGATAAATACGAACTGTTTCAATATATGACCCTTGCCATTAAATTTAGACGCTCTACTGGATTGCGATCGAGCGTTTGTTTTATACTACTAATATCCGAGGCATTTGCTGGCAAAGCTGGCTTGAATTCTAAGGTGAGTGTCAAACTAACATCGGCTTGCGCGTCGGGACTGTTCAACAAACTGTTGATAGTCGAGAAAAAGCTCTGAAATCCCCGCATTTGACCTTGATATTCCAGCCGCACAAATTGATCGCCGGTTTGAATGGTTGCGGTTTGGTCGATTTGCGGTTGCCACCGCTGCAATAGGGCAATTGCCGTTCCCAATTTACGATAATCCATTACTTGATCCACAGACAATTCTAGCACTTCGATGCCTTGCACTTTGTGGTCGCTAATGCGATCGCCCAATCCCGCAAATACCGCATTTATCGTGCCGTCGAGTTCGATAATCGGCGGTTTCGCATCCCACAAACTCGGCTGTAGCGTTTCTACAAGATAAGCAGAATTCCTGGGATCTCGCACGCTAGGAACTTGAGGATTTAGATTGACATTGGTTGCTTTTTCTGCTGTCTCACCGTTACCGTAATCGGCCACCACACGAAAAATACTGTTATTAACAATGGTGGCGTCATACTCATCGGAAGGGCGGAAATTTCCCGGCACTAAAGTATTATCTTGATACAAACTAACCGTCAATGCTCCTTTCGCTTTCCACCTCACCCGCACGGGTTTTGCCGCTTCTGCACTCGGCATCAATTGAGCGCTGAGTTCCACTTCTTTCGGCGCTGGAGGTTCGAGAATGCCGCGCTTGTATAGGGAGGCGCGATCGCTAAATTCGATCGTCTCCGGCAGTGTCAACACGCTATCATCGGTTTTGATAAATAGTCTCTCCCCGACTTTCATATCCCAATTGCCCATTTTCAAACCGTCGCGAATCGTCTCCCGCAGCATCGAAACTTCCGCATCAAGGAGAATATTCAAACTCCAATCCTTAGCAAAAGCATCGCGCAGCGCCTTAGTCGTCCAACTATCCAACCCCGCAGGCCAAACTTTTTGCAGGATAAAAGCCGGGGCGAAAGGTTTAGCTTCTTCCGGGCGAATCTTGCCGCAATCTTTGAGGGCTTTAAGAATCACATCTTGCTGGTTGTTTTTGCCTTTCACCATACTCGCATCCTGCGCGGTAAGAGTGTAGTGCATCAATCCTTTCGGTGCTTTTACTTGGTCATTTGAAGGATAAAATAAATGGCGGTAAGCATTAGTCAAAGATACTCTCACAGCTATATCTTTTGCGCCTTCCCGTTCCTTCAATTGCTTCTGCTGGCTTCCCGATAAATCTGCCAGCCGATTCTGACTTTTGAGAATATTTTGAATAGCTTTATATTCTCTGGCATTGTCGATCGCAGTTTCTAATTCTAGCCGATTTGCCACCAAAAATAACAACCGATTCCGGTAGGTGCGAAACTTCCCCGATTCGCCGCTATTGTTAAAAATTCTCTCGATTAATTCCGGGGCTGCGTCGGTAGAAGCATTCACCGTCGCATCGTCAAAGTCGATCGCGCACAAAGCCACATCATCCGGGTTATCGTCTACATCTCCGGGACTTTCGATATTAGAAACTAAGGTAAAGAATTTCTTGGCAAAAATGCTATCCCGGCGAGTTCGCAAATCATCTTTCGCGAATCCCCTCCCAACTTGTTCCTTCTCCTCCGTGATAATTTTGTTGATCGAAGGTTCTTCTTTAAACCGGGCTAAAGATGTGATCGGATCGGAGTCTAAATACCAGGCTACCTTAGTCAATCTTTCTAAAGCGCGATCGACAAAACCGCTGTCAACCCCCGGAGTCAGCAGCGACAAATTCAACTCAGCCAGCCGAATACCCGAAGAATTTCCCTGAGTCAGAGAATGCAAAAATATTGTTCTGCTTACCCAAGTAGAAAACGGCGGTTTTCCCGCTGCTATCCATTCCCCATCTTGCAATTGTGCGTAAGCCGCCCTACCATCGGCATTGTAGATATCAGCGCCGATCGCATTCCGCAGGGGCGATCGTTGCAACCGAGAAGTCAGATCGTTAGTAATTTCGCCATCCATCCCTATAGGAATGTGATGCGTGTGAATCATCGGCATCCAACCGTCGCGATTTTCCCACAAATGCCGCACGACTTGCGCGAACAATCGCAAAGCGCCCCGCGTCTTCTGGAATTCGGGAATAGAAGCAATTTTTTTAGTAAGAAGATTGAACAATTCCGGGTGAAACGGATAACTTTGGGCGATCGCTTTTGAGTATGACGCATCTTTGCACCCATCGGGCAAATTAACGCGGCAATTGCGATAAGCAGCCAAATATTCCGATGCCGCTTTTTGCGCCGCTTCCTCGCTAACTCTGGCAAACACGCGCTGTTTAACGATGTTGTAAATTTCGATATCTGTAGAAGGACTCAAAACCCTTTCTTGCCTTGCGGAAGCGCGCATCGTTTCTTGCAATTCTGCCGTTTCTTCCCCAAAAGTATCTGCAGTCGAGGCGAGGGAATAAACCAACACTAAATTATCGCAGGCTGCGGCCAAATCCATCAAGGAAAATAGAAAAGCTACCACTTGTTCGGCTAAATCGCTTCTGCCAATTTTTTTCGCTTTTGCCGATCGCAAATACCGCGCAATTTCATCTAAAATAATCACAGTCGGCTGTCCCCCCGTCAACCGTTCTAACACCGAAGTACCGGGACTGACACCGCTTTGATCGCTGCCGTGTACTAACTGATAGCCTGAAATCCCGCCAATTTGGTAAGCAATTTCGCCCCAAAGAGTGTAGGTTGTCAAGCCGCTGTCCGAGTGATAAACTCCTTGTTCTGGGTCTAAATCTCGACCGTCGATCGCTGCAACGGCGATCGGGCGATCGGGAATAACGCTAATATCTGTAAAGCGTTCCAATCCGTGAATTTCTCGCCCTTGCTTGCAGATATGCCAGAGTGCAATTTCATCGTGAGTTTTGCCGCCCCCAAAACTCGTTTCCAAACGAACCACCCCCGCCCCGGCGCTTTGCTTCATCAAGCGGCTGAAAACTTCCCGGATTAGGGTTTTAATGCCATCAGTTGCGAAGGTATTGGCAAAGAATTTATTAGCATCTTGATAAACTTGAGGTGCAGTTCCTTCGACTACCAGCCGCAATTTTGCTGCAAATAAATCTAGAGACAAGTCTCCCGATAAAATCTCATCTCTGGGCACGCAGGTATCAAAGATTAATGGCAGCATCTAACGATCCTTTGGTGTTGGGTAAATGATTAAAATCTACATTTCCGCCGCTAACAATCACGCCAATCCTCGCATTTTCAGCCTGCACCACACCTGACAACAAAGCCGCCGCCGCTAACACTCCTGTCGGTTCAACAACTATCTTCATGCGTTCCCACATAAAAAACATTGTGCTGCGAATTGCCTCTTCTGAAACTGTTGCCATATCATCAACATAATGCAGAACCAAAGGAAAGGTTAATTTCCCCAAAGATGGCGTGCGCGCACCGTCAGCAATCGTATCCGGGTTAGTAACAGTTTGCAGCGTTTTCGTGCGGAACGATCGCGCAGCATCGTCTGCTTGCTGGGGTTCTACTCCTATTACTTTACACTGCGGAGACAAAGTTTTTGCTGCGATCGCGCATCCCGACAGCAAACCCCCGCCACCACAGCAAACCAGCAGCAAATCTAACTCCCCAACTTCTGCGATTAATTCCAGGGTCGCCGTACCTTGTCCCGCAATTACCCACGAATGATCATAAGGAGGAATAATTGTCAAGTGTCGCTCCTCGGCAATTTTGGCGGCGAGATCTTCCCGCGCAACTTGAGTGCGATCGTACAAAATAATTTCTGCGCCGTAGCCGCGAGTCGCCTCTTGCTTGACTTTTGGCGCATCTGCCGGCATCACCACAGTAGCAGGAATTTGTAGCAACTGTGCGGCAAGGGCGATCGCCTGCGCGTGATTTCCCGAAGAAAAAGTCAACACTCCCCGCTGTTTTTGGGCTTCAGATAGCTGAATCAAAGCATTGCAAGCACCCCGAAATTTAAACGAACCCGTGCGCTGAAAGTTCTCGCACTTGAAAAATACCTGAGAATTTGTGCGTTTGTTGAAAGTTTCCGAAGTCAGCACCGGCGTCTTGAAAGCTTTGCCCTGCAAGCGATTTGCCGCCGCCTCCACATCTGCAAAACTGACTGATAAAGGATTTTGGGCACAGAAGTCGGCACTCATAGATTTTAGATCTGGGCGATCGAGGACTCTATTTGTAGGGTGGGCATTTCCCGCTTTACTCCTACCATTAAATTATAAATTTTTATCATAAGCTTATTAAGAATTATCATTAGCGGTTGCGCTTAATTGTTAAAAAAGCTGTGGACTAAAATCAAAGTTATGACAATTTACTATCAAAAATCAAAGGGGCGTTTGTACTTGCACAGGAGAGGGATTAAGGAATACAAATTTAACCACCGCCCGATTAATTGTAGGGAAACAGCACGGCGCAGTGTCCTGATTTTCGGTAATATCAAATCCATTGGCATCGGAATTATTCATCTCTCTCTTCCCTTTCTCTGTATCCTCTGTGTCCTCTGCGGTTTAATTATTCCCATACAATCGGCATGGATATAACGGGTAAAATAAACCGGATTGGATGGTGAAATTGCCCTCGCGAGTGCGATCGACTTCAACCATCGACAACAAGGCAAAAGAGAACACGGCAATGCCATTTCCCTACAAAAAAAATAGCAGCTAAATTGTTTAACAATTACCAAAAAAAAGGACACAGCATGGCTGTGTCCTTACCCGTATCTTGTAGGGACACAGCATTGCTGTGTCCCTAACCGTACCGATATCCCGATTAGGATTCTTGCCGTTTAGAACAAGAACAATTCAGAATTACCGGAAACTCCTAAATCGACATCGACAGTGGCAAACAAACTGTTACCACCAACCGTAGAACCGTTGCTATCGTAATACAGTTTAGTAGACGCAGACAAACCGTCGTAGATAGCCATGATGGACGGCCCGGTTAAATTTAGTTCGAGATCAGTTACAGAAACTGTGCTGCTGTAAACGTAGAAACTCGAACCCAAAGGCCCAGATCCGGTCGTAAAGGCTGCAAAACCAGTGCTGTCGAGGTTAATTTGATCCTCAGCAGTGCTGTAATTGGTAATAAAATCGCCGCCGTCAGCAGTAGTTCCGGTGAACACAAACACATCCAAACCAGCACCGCCGTTGAGAACATTGGTTCCCACACCACCGATTAAAGTGTCATTCCCCTCGCCGCCGTTTAGAGTATCGCTACCCGCGCCGCCGAAGATGCTGTCGTTACCTAAACCGCCGTCGAAAATGTCGGCCCCAGAACCGCCGTTCAAGATGTCAGCAAACTCAGTGCCGGTGACGTTATTAGCTGTCGCACTTCCTGTAAATAAGACAGGAGT